>JAFGWZ010000131.1 GCA_016936905.1 Deltaproteobacteria bacterium
AAGGCTGTTCCGTAACCGGTTTGACATGAGCCGAGCAGCCGGCCATCATCATCACGACTGCAAGGAGAACGGCAAGTGACACCCGACAGAGCGGTGTCATCAATTGATACACAGGCCCGGAATGGCGACGTGCAAATCCATGCCTTATTATAGTCGTAATCCTGTATCGTACATTCATGGCAAATCGCCCATCTCAATAGTCAACGCGGACCAGGGAATCGCTTTCCACCCGCGCATAGATCACTTTATTGGACCGGATATTTTTCACCCGGATCATGCTGCCCAGGTCTCCGTTCTCTTCCGTTTCTCCGATCGTTGACACCGTAAGAGGCCCACTGTTAAAAACGATACGGACCAGCGCCCCCCGTTGTACCGCCACCGACTGCCTGAGTATATTCCTGCCGATTTCATAATTTGCTTTTACCCGTCCATTGACTGTTTTTCCGATGACACCCGTGATATCGGAAACCTGGTTCGGATACGCGCGATCGCGCCATTTCTTCACAACCTTCACGTCATCATACCCGATAACGGTATTCCGGGGCAGGTATCGTGACGCCACCACCACATCTTTCAACACTTCGACCTTCGTGCGAACGGCCTCTTCCTTCAGGAATATATTATCCCGATAGAATCTGACCGACACGGTGGTATACCCGAGAAAATCTTCATTTCGATTGTGGTAAATCCTCCAGGTAATCGCTCCTTCCGGCACGGCAATGTCCGGTACCGCCGAGGAAAATTCGATCCTGACCGACTCGTCCGGCACAGCGAGAATTTTCTTTATATGACCGGCAACAATCCCCCTGATCGTTTCCCCCTCAATCGTCCTGCCCGACGATCCAAAGACGGGAGAAACATCCGTCGTGAGGAGTATGACGGCGAACAGCAGACACAGGCCATATCGAAAAGTACGCCGGTTCGATTGTTTCATCCCCTACCTCTTCAGATTGTTGATCATCTGCAGCATGGCGTCGGATGTCTGGATCGCCTTGGAATTGATCTCGTATGCCCGCTGACCGACGATCATCTTCACCATCTCATCGACGACGTTTACATTCGACATCTCAAGGAAACGTTGTGAGATGGTGCCCATTCCGTCTTCGCCGGCATAAGCGGTAACAGCGTCCCCTGACCCTTCCGTCGCATCATAGAGGTTTCTCCCGATGCTCGTGAGCCCCGCCGGATTGATAAACTTCGCCAGCTCGACCCTGCCTGTGGCAAGGGTTGTTCCCAGTTCGTCGGCGGCCGTCCATGTTCCTCCCTTATCGAGGGTAAAATGAACCGTCTCCTCCGGAACCGTTACTTCAGGGATGAGCTTCAGGCCCTCTGAATTGCAGAGATACCCGCTTTTATCGATTCGGAAGCTCCCCGCCCGTGAATATGCCGTCCGGTCTCCCATATCGATCTGGAAAAATCCCTCCCCCTCGATCGCCCAGTCAAAATCGTTGTCCGTCTGCTGATAATCCCCCTGGGTAAACATTTTCTGTGTGGCCACCGGCTTTACCCCCATTCCGATTTCCATGCCGATGGGAAGCTGATTGCCTTCCGACGTTTCGGCGCCGGTTTTCGAATAAATCTGGTACATGAGGTCCTGGAAATCCGCCCTGGCTTTTTTAAAGCCGATGGTATTGATATTTGCCAGATTATTGGCGATGACATCCTGATTAATCTGCTGGGCCTCCATCCCGGTAGCCGCAGTCAACAGTGCTCTGATCATACCTTTTCTCCTTATCCGACCCTTCCTATCCGGGTCGTCGACAACTTTTCCTGATCCTGCAGGGTCTGCATGGTTTTCTGGTATGCTTCAAATGATCGATGAATCCTGATCATATTGACCATCTCACGAATTGCCTGAACATTTGAGAGTTCGAGGCACCCCGAATGAATGGCCGGATCTTCTTTATCCTTAAGCCCCGCCGTGTCGTTGGGATCGAGGAGAAGTCCCTTGCCGGCGTTGCTCAGCATCTCAGGTTTCTCGAATTCGACGACCTTCAGGGAGCCGACGGTGCCGCCATCGACCCTGATGGCCCCTTTCTCATCAATCTGAACATCATTTCCTGAAATCGTGATCCTCCCCGAGGTGCCGAGGACATAATCGCCATTCTGGGTGACCAGCGTTCCTTCTGAATTCAAGCTAAACCGCCCGTTACGGGTATATCCGTTACCGGTTTTCGTCTCGACGACAAAAAAACCGTCGCCCCCCAATGCCACATCAAAGACATTCCCTGTCTTCTGAACGTGCGCCGGCGAATAATCGATTCGAAGCAACGGTTCTTTGACAATTGCCGTTTCGCTTCCTCCTCCGGCCGATGACCCCTCAAGGAAAAATACCTTTTCGGCCTTGAAGCCAGGCGTGTTGACATTGGCAACATTATGCGTCGCCGTGTCGAGCAGGTGCATCTGCTTGATGCATTCTTTCCCCATTGAAGCAAGGCCGTAAATCATAGGCACATCCCATAGTATTTTAGCCATTAATCTAGCAATATGCATGCCATTGACTTCATGAAGGTATTGATGGGGTAAAGATCAGGAATGGCGGGCTTCCTGGAAGGGGAGTGGAAGGGGGTGTGTCCATAGACGGCTTCAGCCGGGTGACGGTGTGGGAAATATTTTCCCTGTTACGAAACCGGGCGTCCCCGTTCCTGCCGGTATCTTTCGTTGACAGCGTACACGAAGGAAAGTATTTCCGCGACCGCCGTATAGAGTTCCGCCGGTATGTATTCATCCAGATCAAGCCGGCTGAGAATCTGTACCAGCGCGGGATCTTCCTTGATCGGAATGCCGTGCCGCCGCGCCTCTTCAATTATTTTATCGGCGATATGCCCTCGCCCTTTGGCGGTAACCCGTGGAGCGCTGTCGCGCCCGGCATCATACATGAGCGCCGCCGCAACGGACATTTCTTTCTTTTTCTCTCTCATCTTTCCCTCAAGCCGCCCTCCGGTGAACGGCGGTGGTCAGAATTCGGATCCCGTATGGCATTTTTTTGACGCTCGTCCCGCCACACGCCGTTCTTCGCCTCATGCCAGGACATTGACACCGCAATGAGAGTCGCCATTGAGAAAACTCGGCCACTCCCCTCTCGCCTCCTTTTGGTCGGCTTTTATGAAACATCCGACGGGGCCTGCACGATACCCGGCGGCGATGAGCCTCTCCCGAAGTTCTTCCACATGCGCATGAATAAATGACCGCGTCGCTTCGTCACCGCATGAAATGGAACACGCAACCGTCTTTTCTTCAATCCGTGCGTCCACGGTGATATCCCCGAGAGCGTCCATCGACAACAGGAAATGAAGCGTCCATGTGGTTTTCTTCGATCTTTCTTTTCGCTCCCCCTGGTCCTCGCACTTCAAGAACACTTCCGCCATACCGGTTCCCTCGGGCAACGCCATAGGAATCTGGAAAAGGCATGTCTGTTCCTGTTCAAGGAGGGCAGTATTGACGATCTGGAGAGATTCAATGCACCTTACAACCCTATCGGCTGCCGATATGAAACCGTTCATACCGGTATGTTCCGCCCCGCCATCGCCTGATCGCCCCTTCGCCATAATCCGGGTCAGCAGTCCCTTGAGGTTATCGGCTGCCCTTCTGATCGCTTTCGTTTTCCCGAACCTCTTCTGACATGCCTTGACAAGGTGATGCTCCATAAAAAAGCCGAGGGTCTGGAGATAATTCTTAAAAAAGGCTCTGCCTGACGATATATCGGATAACAGCAGTGATGACAGCATGGATGCAACCGTCGAGCCCTCGTCGGTCCCACGATAAGAGAGGGCCGAGGGATTATTGCTGTCAAGAAGCGCCCGGAGATTCACGAGGCTGTCTATCAGTGCCCTGGGATATGATCGATGCGCGCCGATACAGCGGTCTATCATCGCCGCCGCCGTCGCCGACTGCTCACCGATGAGGCGAAGAATGATACGGGGGCTCACCTGGTCTACCCGTGCGGCAAGACGATCACCGGGACGATGCCTTCCGGGAGACGAGGCGGTGATTTTTTTTCCTTTGAGCTCTACAAGGACGGTGGCATTATCCACATTCCCTATAATGGCGACTTCTACCGTTTCACCCACTGAAAGGGGCGGCAGGCTGCCTGACCCTTGTGAAACGCGGCCGTGCAGATTATGGCCGGTTTTATCCAGGACTACTGATACGGGAGGGAGAAACGGCATTACCCATTCTCAATCTTTTTTCTGTCCAGGCCGAGTATAAGGTTGATCTCGCCTTCAGACATATCGAGCGATTCGGCAATATCCTTTTCCGGAATTCCCTGCCGTGCCAACGTTACGACTCGGTCATACAGTGCCACTGTGTCTCTCGCAGCCGCACTGCCCCCTGACAAACCATCGCTGACATTGGAAACGGCCGTGGTGTCGCTCTGATCAATAAGTTTCCTCAGCCTCTTCTCTTTCTGATCAAGGGTATATGAAATATCCCGCAGGGATTTCCGTCCTTCGTTCATCGTACTGAGAAGAAATTCCGCGGCTTTTTGAGAATCTTCTATTGCTCTCCTGAACTCGTCCAACGTTTCCTTATCGAGTCCCCTTGCCCGCTTTCCCGATTCCCTGGTAATAGTGATCACAAGAGAAATAATCGCGCCGAACAGCACGATATCGGCAACAATCTGGAAACTCAGCAGCATTTCTATATTCATCCTACACCTTTATATCAACAGTCCTTCCACGATCACCGTCTTCGGCCATCTCGTCGCCGCATGCCGCCTTTCGTTCTCCGCCTGCTCCCTTTTCGCCGTCCAACGACTGCCTGTCCGATCCCTGACCGCTTTTTTCATCCCCGACAATGAGGCTCTCGGCCTCTTTTGCCTTATTCACCTTTTCCCTGTGCTCTTTACGCTGTCTGCTCAACCGGTCTTCAAAGTATCGTTGCTGCACATCGGGATGCTGTTGCTGAACCTGTTGGACCCGTTCAACAGAATTGGTCTGCAGGAGCACTTGCTGGACGTCTACCGACCGTACCATTCTGCTCACCTTGTCACTGCGTCGTTAACGGACAGTTGACGTGCCGATGCATGACATTCGTGACTGCCCGTACCCTCTTCTATGGTTAATATCGTCATATCTGCTCATAATCTTCAGTCAAACTGTCAACGAAGAGGAGCATCAGCAAGGGATACGTATGCGCAGGTGATACCGATCATCGGTACCGGTGTGTTCAACGTGAGCGTCGTTCTTTTCGAGAAGTGACAGTGCGCTGAGCAACATCGATCCGCCGGCGTGATGACCTGACGATTTTCCCGTCACCACGGATCCCGACGCTTCCCGACTGAGATCATGAACTCCTGTATCTTCAAAGACCACATATACATGGCTGTCATCGTGCGCCGTCGTCACGATAAGCTTCTTTACAGGGCTCGCTTTCATGCTGTTCATGGAGCATCTGAGGATCGTCCATACCGCGAGTGAATAGTCGGCGGGGACGCCGCTGATGTCCGGAAGGTCCCGTTCCAGATTCAGTTCCTTTTCCACGGCGTGTTTGAAGTCAAGATAGAAATTAAAAAAAGCCATTTCATCTTCAATCAGCCGGGACATGTTGATTCTCTGCAACGACATATCCTGCAGGCGGTAAAGCTTGCCGGCGACGTCGTTGAACAGGCCGAAGAGCCTGTCTGTTTCTCCTGCAATCAGATCGATGTCTCTGATAATCTTTTCCACTCCCGCTGATGCGGGCCCACCGGATTTGTCGGCGGCTCGATCCTTGTAAAAGTGATCGTGCGCCCTTTTCTGCAGGAGTTTTGACCGCCCCATGATTCCATTGAGGGGATTCGCGAAATTATGAAGGATACCGGGGAAAAGTTCTTGAAGGACCGTTGCTTCGAACTCTTTTTTCAGTTCACTTACCAGCAATAA
>JAFGWZ010000132.1 GCA_016936905.1 Deltaproteobacteria bacterium
AAATGACCTCCTCCATTTCCCGCTTTACCAGATCGATGACCCGGTCCTTTTCACCGACGGGAACTTCGAATACGAGTTCATCGTGGACCTGCATGATCATGGAAGCTTTATACCGTTCATCGCGAAGCCTTCTCCATATGTTCAGCATGGCCACCTTGATGAGATCCGCCGCCGTTCCCTGTATGGGCGTGTTGATCGCCGTCCGTTCGGCAAACTGCCTGACGGACACGTTGCCGCTCGTGATCTCCGGCAGGTATCTTCGCCGATTCAGGAGGGTTGTCACGTAACCGTCATGCCTCGCCCCCTCCAAGATGGCATCGAGGAACTTCCTCACACCGCTGTACTTCCTGAAATACTCGTCGATATAGGCGGTGGCCAGCTTCTGATTGATGCCGAGTTCCTTGGCAAGGCCGAAGGGGCTCATCCCGTAGAGAATTCCGAAATTGATGACCTTTGCCTGGCGGCGCATGTCATAGTTGACCATCTCGGGAAAGACTCCGAAGATATCCGACGCCGTCCTGGTATGGATGTCCTCACCGGTCTGAAAGGCCCGGATCAACGCTTCATCCCCGGAAAGATGGGCGAGAATGCGAAGTTCGATCTGGGAATAATCGGCGGACACGATGACATGACCCTCAGGAGTGATGAAGGCCTGCCTGATTCTCTTTCCTTCCGTCGTCCTGATGGGAATATTCTGCAGATTCGGATTACTGCTGGACAGCCGTCCCGTCGCCGTGACGGTCTGATTGTACGATGTGTGGATCCTCCCCGTCGAGGGGTTGACCAGCGCCGGAAGCGCATCCACGTAAGTGGACTTCAGTTTTGCCAGGCTGCGGTACCGAAGTATCTCCGCGGGGAGCTCATACGACTGCGCCAGGCCGGTCAGGACGTCCACGTCCGTCGAATATCCCTCCTTTGTTTTTCTCCCCCTGGGGAGTTTGAGACGGTCGAAGAGGATCACCTGAAGCTGCTTCGGTGAGTTGATATTGAATTGTTCACCGGCAAGGCGATAGATCTTGTCTTCCGATATCTTCGCCAGTTCCTCAAGCTGGCCCGACAGCTCCCCGAGCAGTCCAGTATCCACCAGCACGCCCTTTTCTTCCATGGACGCGAGCACTTCCACCAGTGGCATTTCAACATCCCGGAAGAGATCGGTCAGCTCCGATTTTTCTACGTCATCCCGGAGCATGGGAGCGAGCCTGTATATGTAATCGGCCCTTCCGCACGCGTATTTCGCCGTCTCTTCGACTGAAACGGCGCTGATCGGGATCGCCTTTGCGCCACTGCCGGTGAGGTCCTTCTGCAGGAGCGCTTCCCGGTCGAGATACTCACGGGCAAGGTCTTCCAGCCCGACATTCCGTCTCGACGGATTGAGGACATAGGCAGCCACCATGATATCGGAGGAAATTCCTTTCAGGGCCACGCCCTGCCTCGAAAAAGCAATCAGGGCATTCTTCAGGTCGTATCCCGTTTTTTCCGGTTTGTCACCGGAAAGGACCGGGCCGAGTCTGTCGATGACCGTCACCGGCGGAAGCTGCCTGGGCGCATCGGAATAATCATGCGAAAGGGGAATGTACCAAGATTTCCCCGGCAATGTGGCGATCGAAATGCCGACGATCTCTGCCTCCATGACATGGGATGAACTCAACAGGAGATCAATGGCCGCGACCTTCTCCCCGGCGAGCCGCCCCACCAGATCATCCAGTTCCTTTTCAGACGTAATCAGCCGGTAATCACCTTCCTCATCCGCCTCCCGGATCTTCAGCGACTGGAGGAGCGACGAAAATTCAAACTCCTTGAACAGTTCCTTCAGCGCATCGGCATCGGGCTCCGTCAGGCGGAATGCCTCGAGATCGAATTCCACGGGGACATCCGTCCTGATCGTCGCCAGTTCACGGCTCAACCGAGCCTGATCTGCGTAGTCTTTCAGATTCTTCCGTAGCCGGGCATTTTTCACCTCATCGGCATGGGCGATGACGTCTTCCAGTGTACCGTATTCCTTAATCAGTTTGAGCGCCGTTTTTTCACCCACACCGGGAACACCGGGGATATTATCCGATGTATCCCCCGCAAGGCCGAGGATATCCACGACCTGCTCCGGCGCCACGCCGAACCGTTCCTTCACTCCCTCCACGTCATATGTCTTGTCTTTCATGGTATCGACGACGACGACACTGCCGGAAACAAGCTGCATGAGATCCTTGTCGCCGGAAACGATGACCGTATCGACACCCGGCGGGACACAGGCTGTCGCGATGGTCCCTATGATATCATCGGCCTCCATTCCCTCCCGCTCGATGACCGGCATGGCGAATCCCCGGACGATGTCCTTGATGAAGGGCATCTGGGGAATGAGATCATCGGGCATGGCGCTCCGATTCGCCTTATAGTCTTCGTATGCCTCATGGCGGAAGGTCGGGCCTTTCGAATCGAACACGACCGCGATATAGTCGGGGTGAAAATCGCGGCAGAGTTTGACAAGCATGTTGGTAAATCCGTAAATGGCGTTCGTGGGAAATCCCTTCGAGTTAGAAAGCTGCCGGATTGCGTAATACGCCCGGTAGACATAATTGCTTCCGTCGACAAGAAACAGTTTCTTCTTCGTCATTTCGTCTGTCATGTTTCTCCCGGGGAAATTAAATTGATGAGACTGCACCCATCTTTTGAACTATACCGACTGAAACGGAATTGTCAATTCCTGAATCCGTCCTGCGGGAAAATCCGAGGAAATCCCGTTTTCCCTTTCCTCTGCTCATTGACCCCCGTAATGTGATTTCTGTCATGTTCACACGGGATATCGGAAATCTGTGCACAACATCCCCGTTGCCCTGGCTTAAGAGTTCTACAGTTATCATTTGCTGTCTTACTGCAATAATGGAACGGATAGTCGTTTCGGAATTCCACACCACATACCCTCCGTGGAAACCGCTGGTGGGATACTTTCTCTAATAAACGGGCTTTGTGTCAGCTGATTATCCGATAAGTAGACAAAAAAAAGGGACCTTGTGGGTCCCTTTTTTTGTCTACCTGTTGATTGGAGGAGATTGGAGATTTTTAAAAGACATATTGGGCCTGGACGAACAGTTCATTCAGGTCGTTGTTCCTGCTTCCGTTCTTGTTCTCATTCATACGGTAGGTGAGCTGCAACTTGATATCGTGCTTCTTGAGAAACCAGTTGAGGCCCACGTCCACCCTGTTCCATTCCTCCGTATAGTTGTCCGCATCCTGACTTTCGTATGCCGCAACCAGTTCCAGCGTGTCGGGTATAATCATGAAACCGCCGCAGACGGACCAGTTCTTGAGATCGGTGGTTCCGTTTTTATATATTCCGCTGGTCGCAGTGGTATCGATGAGGTCGGATTTGAAGATATTGTATTCGGCGTCTATCGAAAAACCGAAAAATCTCAGGGCACCGCTGACTTCAAAACCTTGCACACTGTCAACATCCTTTCCGGCGCTCACATTGTTGTCATTGTCATTGGACCAGGTAAATGCGGCTACTCCGATGGTACTCTTAAGGTCGCGTTTGAAATCGCCCTGTTCAAATTTCAGATTGCCGAAGGGGTGAAAGTCGACGCGGCCGCCGACCATCCAGCCCTGATTGAAATCGCTGTCCTTATTGACGGGCGTATCGAAGTCGAGCTTGCTGTTGGAGGGATCGATACATGCTGACGCTGCTGAAATACCCCACGTAATAATCTTGTTGTTGGTGAAATAACCATTCAGGTGCAGCCCCAGATTGTTTGCCGGTGTACCATAGTTATGATCACCCGCGAATGTAACCTCTACGAGCTGCCTTTTCTTGGAGGAGGTGATGCTTTCCCTGGAGAAGGGGAAACCGTAGTTTCCGATCTTGACGTCAACGTATTCGAAGCCCTTATATTCGAAATAGGCTTCTTCGACGGAAATTTCGTTATCGCCGCTCGCCTTTCCCATTTCCCACTGAAACTTGCCGACCCAGTCCTTATGAACGCTGCCCTCGATATAGGGGCGGAATCTTCTGAGAAAAAGCTCGTCAGTTCTTTTATCGGAAGAACTTCCCGTGTCCGGGTCCATCATATGGTACTGCAGTTGGATCCTTCCTCCCAGTGTTACGTATTTGTCTCCTTCCTTAAAGACCGTCACACCCGCCGTTGATTCCTGCACCGATGAAAGCATGACTGCGATGGAAACAATTACCATACAAAAAACACACTTGAGTCCAAAAGTAATTCTCTTGTTCCCCTTTTTCACCTTGGATATCCTCCTTCGTAAGTATTTAATGAGGACATCTTATAGATGAGAAAGATGACAGGCGTATGTCGGTATCATTAAGCTTTGGTTATATCGAAGCTCCCCCGGTAAAGAGCAGAGGAAATCCAACCGTAGCTTTGACAGAAATTCTGGACACATCATACTTATTTTATTGCTGTGCTGCCTCTGCAGGCATAATCTGCGATCCAATGGCGAGGATGGCAAGGGCAGTTGTTCCGGAAAGTCCACCCCACATAATCCGACGTCGAAATCTTCAAACACAATGCAAACAGAATGGGGTCAGTCGTTGACCACTGACTTTACTCTTCGTTGAGCAAACACAATGGGGTCAGTCGTTGACCACTGACTTTACTCTTCGTTGAGAGGGAACATCCATGGAATTCATAATCAGAAAGGCACAAGCGAAGGATCTTCCTGATATCCAAATACTTATGGATGAGCGTACGGGCAATACCATGAAGGATGGAGATATGGAAGGCCGTCTTAATATGATAAATGAGAGCCCTATTAACGAGCTGTACATTTATGAACGAGCTCAGAAAATTAAAGGCCTGATGGGCTTTCGTGTTCGGGAGAATTTTGATGAAGCCAGCCGATATGGAGAGATATCGGCCCTTGTTACAACGGCCGCGTCACAGCGGAATGGAGTCGGGCGCGCAATGATGGAATTCGCGGAAGAACTCGCAAAAAAGCATGGTAGCAAAGGCACATGGCTGGTGAGTGATTTCGGCCTCGAACAGGACACACACGTTTTATTTTTCACTGGGATACGAGATCACGGGATATCGCTCTGTAAGACCGTTTTAGATTCCTACCAGGACAATCCGAAACAGTTCCTAACAGATAATAGTAAAATTGAAATAACGGAACAGTGATCCGTGTAAGGAGTTTCAAATCAACTCAATCGAAGGCCAGGGGCACTTCTACTATCTCGCCTATGGCTCTGATACGCTCAAAAAGGTCAAAGACCTTATTGAAGAAAAACAAATATCCATTCTGACCATTCGTCATGGCAAACAGATATTACCGGTAAGTGAAATCAAAGAATGACATTCACGGAGAAAGCCCCAACGGCTTTCTCTTTACGACAGGATATACAGAGCACTGGAAGCACCGGATGGTGCGATATTGAGAACCGTCATTGAAGCCAGTAAATTGGAATATTTATCGTTTCCATAATCACCGATTTATGATATTCTTTGCCAACATTTGTTGTCCGGAAGCCATCATAAATGATGGATCCGTAACAATGTTCTTGTTTGCGTTACGTTGATCATGGCACTTGGGGTTGGTTATTGACGACGCGAGGAAAAACGAGGAGGCAATAGATGGCTCAGTCAAAGGGTATGATTATCATTGTGGCGCTTGTTGTGGCCGTGGCGGTGGGATCAGGGGGGTTCTGGTATTACCAGAAACAGAAGACCGAGGCCGCCCGGAAGGCAGCACTCACAGACGCCCTGGCACGGGCGAACGAAGTGCAGAGTAAAGTATTGCAGTATTATTTCAAGAACAAGGAGTTCCCATCAAATAACGTTCAGGCGGGGGTTCCCAGGCCCGAATCGTTTCAGATGAATGCATTGAAGAGCATAACGATCGAAAAAGGCGGCTCGATCAATCTGCTTTTTAACAGTCAATCAGGAGTCGATAACGGTACGATCGTCCTTGTGCCGACCATGGACATCGCGTCGGGAAAGCTCTGGCAATGTAAGACCGCCAGCTTCCCCGAGATAAGCAAATCCTGCCCCGAATGCGTTTTTACAGGAAATCCTTAAATCGAAAAGTACATTCGCAGTCATCAGGACTGCCTGATTTTCAGAACAGGGACCGCCGATACGGTGGTTCCTGTTTTTTTATTAACAATCCAACATGAGGCTGTTCAAAAATGTCCGGATGCAAGGCTACCGAAATCCTGAGGAGTGAGTCGTACTGATAGTACGCCGCAGGGAGCCTGTCGTCGCAAAGCGGGGAAAGGCCGAGGAGGACGCAGCAGACGGGAGTTTTTCAATAGACTCACAGGGATTGCAGTAAGGAGGATGACAGACTATGTCCTATCGATTGCAGAATGACTGTTCGGATATATCATGGGAGGACGTTGCCGGAACGCTCAGGTCGGCGGGAATGGCATCATACGATCAGGCCCTCCACAGGAAGGCGTTCGAAAACAGCGCTCTCGTCGTATTTGTCTTTGACGGCATGCGGATGATCGGCTTCGGCCGAGCCCTGACCGATCACGCCTACCAGGCGGTCCTGTATGACGTCGTCGTCATCCCCGAATACCAGGGCAAAGGTGTGGGAAAGCTCATTTTCGAAGGCATCTCATCCCGGCTGAAAGGGTGCAACATCATGCTGTATGCCGCTCCCGGCAGGGAGGGTTTCTACGAACGATTCGGCATGAGGAAAATGATAACGGCCATGGCGCTGTTTACCGATGGAGAAAGGATGAAGCGGAAGGGATTCACCGAATGACCGGCCCGGACAGAGCCTACGTCAGGTCAAAGGAGGCGTCGATCTTGAACGTCCGTGTTGCGGGCATGGTGATGATCTGGTCGACCCCGGTCGCGCCCTTGATTTCTTCGAGGGCCTGTTCGATCTCCGCCATCGAAGGGGCGATGAAGGTGAACCAGACACTGAAGGCATGCCCTCTCCGGTAATTATGGGTCACCCCGCGATAGGAGTTGACAACCGCCACAAAGCCTCCTATCTTTTCTTCCGGCACCCGGGCGGCGCAGAGAGTACTCGCGTACCCCAGTTTCCTCGCGTCGAAGACGGCGCCGATCCTCCGGATGATGCCCTCATCCCTGAGCCGCGTAACCCTCCGCAGGACTTCCTCTTCTGTGAGGCCGACCCTTTCCCCGATGACCCGGTACGGCTCGGCATCGAGGGGAAATTCTTTTTGCGTTATCGTGAGAATTTTTCTGTCGATGTCATCCATATTATTAGGCTAATGGTTCAGGGCTCAGGGCCCTAAGTTGTATTAAAAAGATAATGTTATTGCAAATTCACCGCCGATTTTTCGGTTCGTAGACGCAGAAAGGTTCTTCGGCAAGATAGTCTCCCGTCATCTCGTACGCCCGGGCGCGGCACCCGCCGCACACCTTGAGGAATTCGCACCGCCCGCACTTCCCCTTGTACAGGTTCAGATTTCGCAGGTCGTTGAATACCTTCGAATGTTCCCAGATATCCTGAAATCCCTTTTCTTTAAGTTGGCCGCAGTCGATTTCGAGGAATCCGCAGGGCTGAACCTGGCCGGTGTGGGAAATGAAACAGAATGAGCTTCCTCCCATGCATCCCCTGGTCATGGCGTTCAACCTGTCCCGGGGGCTGTCATCCCCACCATTCCGTTCCTTTTTTCGCTGATGAAAGATCCGATAGTAGTGGGGAGCGCAGGTCGCCTTGAGCTGCAGGGGACAGGTCAGGCTTTCCTCATAGAACCAGTGGAGCGTCTGTTCATACTCCTCCCTGGATATCTCCTGATCCGCCAGGTCCCGGCCCCGTCCGGTAGGCACCAGGAGAAAAATATGATGAGCAGCCGCACCCAGCGACTGTGCCAGCCGGAGAATATCCTCGATCTGATGATGGTTGATTCGTGTAATCGTCGTGTTGATCTGAAATTCCACCCCCGCCCGCTTAAAGGCCTCGATCCCCCGCAGCGATCCGGCGAAAGCGCCGGGCACTCCCCGGAAGTCGTCATGGCTTTTCTCGTCGGAACCGTCGAGGCTGATGCTCACCCGCTTGATCCCCGATGCCTTTGTCCGCCGGGCGATGTCATCCGTCACGACCGTTCCGTTCGTCGCCAGGACCATCCTCAGGCCCTGTGCGTCGCCGTACGCCGCGATGTCGAAGATATCGTCTCTCAGATACGGCTCCCCTCCCGTGAGGATCACCACCGGTGTGCTGAATGACGCCATATCGTCGATGAGCCGGAGGCACTGCTCCGTGGTGAACTCGCCTTCATAGGGACCATGCTCGGCGGATGCCCTGCAATGGACGCACGACAGGTTGCACTGCCGGGTGATTTCCCACGCCACCATGCGGAGAGGCGCAGAATGAGCCGCGCTGTTTCCGCTTTTTCCCATATTAATTGACCGGTTGTCGCTCATATCTGTTTTCAGGCCGCTTCCTTGCCACATCATCCAAGCAGCCGCGCCGCT
>JAFGWZ010000133.1 GCA_016936905.1 Deltaproteobacteria bacterium
CAGACTGAACAAAATCAGCGACGACATAAAAAACATGCTCGCTGCCATACCGGGAGCAACGGAGATCAAGGACGATTTTCAGAACGCCATGCCTGAACTGCGGGTTCTCATCGATCGTGAGCGGGCGGCGGCCCTCGGCGTACCGCTTATCGATGTGTCCCGAACACTCCGGGGAGCGACCGCCGGGCTGGATATCAAGGATTTTCGCGATGAACGTGATGTCTCTAAGAAATATGACCTCACCGTCAGATTCACTCCGGAGGTCCGGACGAGCGTGGAAATGATGGATAAGATCACTATCCGCTCCATTACGGGACGCCTCGTTCCGCTCAGCAATTTCGTAACGATCACCCAGGGTCCCGGTATCAACAGCCTGCGTCACATAGACCGCCGCCGCGTCGTCCGCATTAATGGACAGAACGAGGGACGGTCAGCGGTGGAGATTACCAGAGATCTGCAGGAAAAGTTGAAACAGTATCAAATGCCCGCCGGGTATTCCGTCTCTTTTGCAGGAGACATCCAGGAAACGGAAGAGTCATTTGCGAGCCTGAAGCTTGCCTATGTTGTATCGTTCATCCTGATTCTCACGTTGCTCGTCGCCCAGTTCAACTCCTTCTTTCAGCCTTTTTCCATCATGGTGGCTCTTCCCCTGTCGATCCTCGGCGCCATGGTGGGCCTGCTGGTAACGGGCAACAATTTTTCAATCATGAGTTTCATAGGGCTGGTGGGACTGGCCGGTATCGTCGTCAATGATTCCATCGTCCTGGTGGACCGCATCAATCAGCTCCGCCGTTCAGGATATGATATGTACGAGGCAGTCGTCGCGGCGGGACGACATCGTCTCCGGCCGATCATCTCAACCACCCTGACAACCATGGGAGGACTGGTCACCCTGACGATAACCGACGAACTGTGGGAAGGACTGGGAGTCGTCATTATCTTCGGCATCGCCTTCGCAACGCTCCTGACACTTATCGTCGTTCCTGTCATGTACTCCCTGTTCGAGGCATTTCATTACCAGATGGTCTCAGCACTGCGGGGGCCACGGTGGAAGGATGCGCCCCGGGGACGCCGCTTCCGCTTCTCCACACGCCGCTGGGCCCGGACAAAGCTGGCGGTCATTATTACCGTGCAGGCCATGCTCGTTCTCACACTTTTCATGAAAACAGGCTTGGCCTCATGGATAACCGAGACCTATTATTCGAAGGCTATCCAGGCACCGACACTCTTCAAAACAATTGTCGAAGCGATTGTGTTTTTCATGAATCTTCTCGTTCAGTATGGCGGCCTCGCACTGGCCCTGTCGCTGCCCACCGTACTCGGATTCCTGTTTCTCATGTATAAACGGAGCTACGAGGGGTACTATATAGACGTTTCACCCGATGGACTCATCATAACGTCCGCCATAGAAAAGCTCTTCATGCCGGCGAATGAAGTGAAGGACATAACGCTGTCACACTTCACCGGAGCGCTCATTATCAAGGCGGGGCTGCGGCGGATGAGAATTCCCGCTGTCATCGAGGAAGAGGCCCCCCTCGGCAAGATTTCGCTTCTTCAATGGTTGATGGCACCGGCACCGTCCCGCCACCGGATCAGGAGGGACAGGCAGTCTCTCTGTGACGCACTTCGCCGTATTAAGGGATCTTCTCAAACCGAAGATCGCTGACAGGAAGCCTGATGCGAATCTCTCAACCCTTCAATTGACCGTATGTCTTAATGATCAGGTAGATACCGTGGTCAAATATTCGGATCGTAGTATTGATAGCCCCGACGGCCTGATTTTTATCAAGGCCGGCGAGAAACGGTCCCTGGAAATCCGCGAATAGCCACAAGTGCCGTCTCATCATGATAAGGGCATAGACCGCCTCATGAAGAGGTATCCCTTCTTTATGCCTTTCTCCGGCATAGGTGGTGAAATACTCGCCTATCTCGTTGTATGGCCGTTCGCTGAATAGCATCTGTCTGAGATTTTTATAAAAGCTCATCGCATGGCGAACGCATTCATCTTCCGACAGGGAATGATATGACGGTGTTCGTGGATTTGACCTGACCGCCCTCGCCCATTCTCGCGAAACCTGATCGGAATGGTGTCGAGTCGTATCGATAAGTTTACCGAGAAATGCTTGCATGGCACACTCCTTCTTATGCGCTTTTTTTCATAATTTCCATCGTACGTCGGCATCCTGCCGGCCAAAGATTGCCCCCGGAATTCATTCCGGGGGCAATCGAGATTTGTTTACGTCGCACCTCTTCGAATCGATGAACCGCCCTATCACCGCTTGACAACGAGAACCGGTTTCCGTGCCTTCCTTACAACCTTTTCAGACACCGACCCCAGCAGCATCTCTTTGACATTGCTCTTTCCGTGGGATCCGATGACAATAACGGAAACGTTCTCTTCTTCTTCTACCTTCAATATGTCGGTAAAGGGAACATCCCTTTCGATCCGGACCTTGACCTTGAACCCCAGTCCTTTCAATTCCTCTTCCATAGGCATGATCTGCTTCATTACCTCCGATTCCCACTCCTGTTCTATTCTCAAAAAGTCACGATCAGTATAAATGGCAAGGGCATCGATGCTTCGCTTGTCAATGACATGGAGAATGACGACTTCCTCGACACCACATTCTCTCAATTGCTTGACAAATTGAAAGGCCTTGACTGCCACATCTGAAAAATCCGTCGGATATAAGATCTTTCCCAGCATAGTTCTAACCTCCTTTCTTCCGGCTGTCCCACCCAACTGCATGGAACCCGGTTCACACACAATCACGGGCAGTCTGCTGCCGACAATGTCGCGGCAGTGTACCGGGAACGCCTGTCGATCATCACGACCGGTAACGTTCAGCCATCTCCAAAACGTCTGTCGGCAAAGCACCTACAGACCTCATGAACGGGAGACAACGTCGCAACGGAAAGTAAAAAGGCCATGTCGCTGTGAAAACTATTCTTGGATACGCAGAAGCGTGATATTGACTCAGGTGTCTGAGGGATTTTGATGGTCAAGACGAAGCAATCAGGAGAACTCCGGGAATATCAAATAGACAGGTGGTCATGCCTGTGCTGGAGGACGTCGACCCGTCACCTCCCTTCCTACTGCCGTCATAACGTGATCTATATAGTTAAATTTATAATATTAATGGGCTATTCGGTCAAGCTTTTTCTCACAACGTCTAACGGAGCCCGCTCAGGAATTCAGGATATATTTCTATGGTTCGGATACCGGCACGCCACAGAAGGGTCGGAGATACACCAGGGCTAAAACGAATTCAAAACGAACCTGAAAGCCGAAGAGCCAGATGTTGAAATATGACGATACAGACCGCGTCGACATTTCGACCTTGACAATCAAACAGGGCAGATAGTAAGTATGTACAGTTTTTTAATACTCTTTTCAAGGAGGCACATATGAAACTATTCCGTATCTTGGCAGTACTCATAGCGGCGGTATGTATCTTTGCTGTGCCAGGCATCTCCGACAGCGCTCAGGCGGCAAAGACAATATCAATAACGGTAGCCACGGATGCCACCTGGCCGCCCATGGAAATGGTAGATGAAAACAAGAATATAGTGGGATTCGATATTGATTTCCTCACCGCCGTCGCACAGGAGGCGGGGTTCGAAGTCACATTCAAAAATACCGCCTGGGATGGTATTTTTGCGGGTATAGCAGCGGGAAAATATGACGCGATCATCTCATCGGTGACGATCACCGAAGAGAGACAGAAAACAATGGATTTTTCCGTGCCTTACATCAACGCGGGTCAGATTCTCGTTGTTCCCAAAACGTCGACCGCCTCGAAGCTGGCGGACTTGAAGGGTGAAAAAGTGGGCGCCCAGATCGGAACGACGGGAGCATTCGAAATCAAAAAGACAGACGGCGTCGAGCTCAAAGCATACGATGAAATCGGCCTTGCATTCGAAGATATGGCGGCAGGCCGTATCGGCGGCGTTGTCTGCGATACGCCCGTAGCGGCAAATTACGCCCTGCAACGGGAAGAATACAGGGAAAAATTCAAGATTGTCGGCGAACCGTTTACCGATGAATATTACGGCGTCGTGGTACGGAAAGGAAACAAAAAACTTCTCGATCTCATCAACAAGGGAATCAAGGCGGTACAGGCGAAAGGCATCAACAAACAACTGGAGCAGAAGTGGCTGCGATAAAAGAGACACAAGACGATGGTGACAGACAGAAAAAGACAGTCATAGCGGTTACCGACGGCCCGGCGATCCCGAGGAAGATGGATGTCGGGCTCTTCACCGCGTGGCGGGTTGCATTCGTCGGAGCTCTCGCCGTCATTGCGTATCTGGCAATTGTTCACCGGGATCCCTACTGGGAGATCCTGAAATTTCTCCCGGACGGGATCCTGGTTACCTTTCAGGTCACCATTGAAGCAATAGTCCTCGCACTGATCATCGGGCTTTTCACCGGGCTGGGGAGAATATCGAAAAACAGGATCATCAACGGAATAGCGTCGCTGTACGTGGAAGTCATCCGGGGGATTCCACTCCTCGTCCAGCTTTTCTACATCTATTTCGCCCTTGGCCGCTTTGTCAACCTTCCCGCCATGGCAAGCGCGGTCATAGCAATGGCGGTCTGCTACGGGGCATACATGGGGGAGATATTCCGGGCAGGCATCGAATCGATCCACCGGGGACAGATGGAAGCGGCACGCTCACTTGGAATGTCTTACCAGCAGGCAATGATACATGTCATTCTTCCCCAGGCGTTTAAAACAATTCTTCCTCCCGTGGGCAACGAATTTGTGGCGCTTTTGAAAGATTCGTCCCTTGTCTCGATCCTTGCCGTCTCAGATCTGCTCAGGAGAGGGCGTGAATTCGCATCCGAATCGTTTACCTATTTCGAAACCTACACCATGGTCGCCCTCGTCTATCTCGTTATTACCCTCGTCCTGTCAAAACTGGTGAGCATTATGGAGGAACGGATCAGTGTCGACTAACGGCAACGCAATCGTCGAGATACGAAATGTCTTTAAATTCTTCGGTTCCCTGAAGGCGCTGGACAACGTCTCTCTCGATATATACGACGGCGAGAAAGTCGTCATCATCGGTCCCAGCGGTTCAGGGAAAAGCACGCTCCTCCGGTCAATCAACCGGCTGGAAAAAATCGACGGGGGTAGTATCATCGTCGACGGATACCCTGTCCACGACGAAAGCACCGACATCAACAAGGTGCGGGAAGAAGTCGGAATGGTATTTCAGTCCTTTAATGTTTTCCCCCATAAAACGGTTCTCGACAATCTGAACCTCGCGCAGATGGTGGTACGAAAGCGGTCGAAAGAGGAAGCGACAAAAATCTCAATGGGATTGCTCCACAAGGTGGGCATTACCGATAAAGCCCATCAATACCCGGGTAAACTGTCAGGCGGCCAGCAGCAACGGGTGGCCATTGCCCGGGCGCTGGCGATGAAACCGAAGATCATGCTGTTCGACGAGCCTACCTCGGCGCTCGACCCCGAGATGATCGGAGAGGTTCTTGATGTCATGGTGAAACTGGCGCAGGAAGGGATGACCATGATCGTTGTATCGCACGAAATGGGCTTTGCCCGTCAGGTTGCCGATCGGGTTATCTTCATGGACTACGGCGCGATCATCGAAGTAGGCCCCCCGGAACATTTTTTTACCAACCCTTCCCACGATCGAACGAAACTCTTCCTGAGCCAGATACTGTAGCCACGTTTCAGTTTGCAGGTTTCACGTTTAACGTTATTCGGTCTACGGTTTACGGTTCCCAGTTTACGGTTCCCAGTTTACGAATTTCCATTTGCCATTTTCCGATATACGATTTTCGAATTTCGATTTACGTTATCCGAACTCCCAATTTCCATTTTCTAGTTGCCAATTCCCGTTTCCCGTATTTCCCGTGTTGACCTTTCCGCTCGCGATGCGTTACGATACAGACACTTCCATGTTTTACCTTCATAACAGAACACAAAGGAAAAATCAGATGAAACCAAGACCTTGGAAAGTAACTGCATCGCGCCGTGACGCCTCCTACAGGGTTTTCGGCATCAGAACGGATAAGGCTCGATCTCCCCGGACTGGCTGTGACCACCACTTCCATGTTCTTGAATCGCCGCCATGGGTCAATGTCATCCCGCTCACCGAGCAGAACGATGTTGTCATGATTCATCAGTATCGCCATGGGATTCAGGGCGTAACGCTTGAGATTCCCGGCGGGCTTGTCGAAGCGGGAGACACGCCTGAAAGCGCAGCGATACGGGAACTTCGTGAGGAAACAGGCTATGCAGGGAGTGAAGTGATTCTGCTGGGAAAGATTCATCCCAATCCGGCCATACAGAATAATGACTGCTATACCTATCTCGTACGGAATGTCGTCCCCGTGGGAAGACAACTGCAGGACGACAAAGAAGATATAGAAGTGGTACTTCATCAAGTCGCGGACATTCCCCGGCTGATACGGGAACGGACTATTACCCACTCACTGGTCATAGTCGCTTTTTATCAATATTTTATGGAATATCTTCAGAATGAGTCACCATAATGCATATCGTTTCTGCCCCCGGTGCGGCGGCGCGCTTGAAAGCAGGCTGATGAAAGCGGGAGAACCGGAGAGGCTCGTCTGTTCGCGATGCCGATTCATAGTCTATCTCGACCCGAAAGTTGTTGCCGGCACCATTATTGAAAGTGACGGAGGTATCGTCATGCTCAGGAGAGCAATCGCGCCGGGGTATGGGATGTGGACAATTCCCGGAGGTTTCGTCGATGCGGGAGAATCAGTCCCCGACGCGGCGATTCGAGAAACCCGGGAAGAGGTAAACCTGGTGGTTGAAATCACATCGCTGATCGGTGTATATTCATATACAGCGGTTGAGGCCGTCATCATCGTTTACGAGGCGTCGGCAGTCGGCGGAGAGATCTGGGCTTCCGACGAGACTCTGGAAGTACGGCTCTTCTCGCCCGATGATCTACCATGGAAGGAAATCGCCTTTTCAAGCACCAGGGATGCGCTGACCGACTACCTCTCGAAGCGACATCCCGGAATTCGAAAGTTTCAGGTTTAACGTTTCAGGTTTAACGTTATCCTGTTTACAGTTTACAGTTGCCGGTTTACGGTTTCCGTTTTACGATTTTCGAATTACGATTTGCCAATTTCCAATTGCCATTCTCCGAATTTCTGTTTTACGGTATACGAATATGGAACACTACATGTCAGTTAATGACAATTTCATCGGCGTCGGTGGTCTCGTCCTGAGGGATAATGACTATCTGATGGTAAGACATGCATACGGAGAGTACCGTGGTTTCTGGATTCTGCCGGGAGGGAGGGTTCGTGCCGGCGAAGCTATTCATGCGGCGGTGGAGCGGGAAATACATGAGGAAACAGGAATATTCACAGAGGCCCGGAATGTGATTGCCCTGCGGAGCCGATGCCGGAACGATACGACAACGGATTTATATGTCGTGTTCCTCATGAAATATAAAGCAGGAGAGCCGGTGGCCGATGGCCGCGAAGTCGATGATGCCCGGTTTTTCAGCGGCAGCGAAGTGATGGCGATGGATAATGTGATTGTTCTTTCACGAATCATTGTCGGCGCTCATATGAACAATACACTGCACATGCTTCCCCGTAACACCCTGTTCGATCCTTACTCGCCGGATTGTAGCGAAGCACAACTCTTTATGTAACCTTTTTCAATTGGAAATTAGTAAATGGGAAACGGGAATTCGAAAGACGGAAATCGGAAAACGGCAATTGGGAAATAGAAAATAGGAGCTGGGAATTGGTTATTCGGAAACCGGAAAACGGAATTCGGAAACCGTAAACTGTAAACCGGCAACCTGAAATCTTGTCGTTCTCGCCCTTTGCCTTTAACCTAGAGCGTGATATTGCCTTGTAGCCTGAAGCCTTATAAGAGAGGTGCCTATGCCCCCCGCAGTGGTAGGGAAAAATGGAGACATTTCGGTTGTCCTGTGCGGTGAAGCAGGACAGGGAATCCAAACGGTCGAACAGATCCTCACACAATTGTTGAAGTCTTCCGGGTATAGTATTTTCGGAACGAAGGAATACATGTCCCGGGTGCGCGGCGGAAGTAATTCAACTCAAATTCGCGTATCATCTCACCGTGTGTGTTCGCCGGTTGACAGGATCGATATCCTGATCCCCTTCGATACCAAAGCCCTGGAACATGTCAGGGGAAGAATCCGTGCCGATACGGTCATCATCGGCGGTAAGAAGGAGCTTTTTCCTGCCGGAGGTGCAGATCATTTCAACTGTATTGACATTCCTCTTTCAGAGATAGCGTCGCAAGTGGGCGGCGCAATGTATATGAACACGGTGGGCTCGGGTGTAATTGCGGGACTCTTTTCAGTTGACAGGCAACGGCTCGATGATTTTGTCGCGGCATTCTTTGGGGACAGTTCAGAAAGCGTTATCGAGAAAAACAGGGACGCGGCGGCAAGAGGGTACGACGCGGCCATAAAAATAATCGAAGACGGAAGAATTCGCCTCGATGTGTCGGCAAATCCCGAGGTAGAAAATGATATTCTGATGAACGGAGCTGACGCGGTCGGCATCGGCGCCATTGCAGGCGGATGTGACTTTGTCGCCTCGTATCCAATGTCGCCTTCCACGGCCGTGCTCGTTTTTCTCGCCTTCCATGGCGACGAGTTCGGCATAGTCGTTGAACAGGCGGAGGACGAAATCGCTGCCATGAACATGACCCTCGGTGCCTGGTATGCCGGCGCGCGGGCATTGGTGACCACCTCGGGAGGAGGTTTTGCTTTGATGGAAGAAGCGGTCGGACTGGCGGGCATGATCGAAACACCGGCGGTCATACACCTGGCACAGCGGCCGGGACCGGCAACGGGGCTTCCGACAAGAACGGAACAGGGGGATCTTCAGCTCGCCATGTATTCCGGTCACGGCGAATTTCCCAGGATTATTCTGACTCCCGGGTCACTCGAGGACGCGGTTTATCTCACCCATCGTGCCTTCAATCGTGCCGATAAATACCAGGTAACAGCATTTATCCTGACCGATCAATATTTTATGGATTCATACTATAACCTGCCGTCGGTGGATGTTTCGGGCCTCCGGACAGTCCGCCATATCGTAGAAACCGATGAAACGTATCAACGCTATTTCCTGTCGGAAGACGGCATATCTCCCCGGGGGATTCCCGGGTTCGGCACCGGGCTCGTGGCCGTCGACAGCGATGAACATGACGAGAACGGGCATATAACGGAGGACCTCGATCTTAGGATTGCCATGGTGGACAAACGGTTGAAAAAATCGGCCGCGCTGGAGAACGACACCGTGCCGCCGGAATTGATCGGAAAGGATGATTATTCCATACTGGCGGTCGGATGGGGCTCCACCTATCACGTCATAAAGGAAGCGCTGACCGTGATCGGGCGGGACGATATATCGTTTCTCCATTTCAAACAGGTCTGTCCGCTGCATCGGTCGACAGTGGAATACCTGAAAAGGGCTAGGGTGACAGCGGTCGTTGAAGGAAATGCAACGGGACAGTTCGCCAATCTCATAAAACTGAGAACAGGTTTTGACGTGCACCACAGGATTCTCAAGTATAACGGCCTCCAGTATACCGTGGAAGAAGTGGTAGGTCGGCTGAGTAAAATAATATAGCCCGTCGTCATTTACAATAATGCGTTTTTGCGCCCATGACGGTGACGGAAAAATGATCGCAGCATAAGGCAAAGGTTTTGCCTTGAAGATTCACTCCATGAGGAGGATGAGATATGAAACAGGGACCATTCGACCGCGGGGCGATTGATATAGCATGGTGTCCCGGATGTGGGAATTTCGCCATTCTCAATGCGCTGAAAGCGGCGTTGACTCAACTCGGCATCAGCCCCGAACAGATTGTTATAGCGTCGGGTATCGGGCAGGCCGCAAAGATGCCTCATTATGTCCGAACGAACGTGTTCAACGGCCTTCACGGACGGGCCATACCGGCGGCAACGGCGATAAAGGCGGCGAATCCCGGACTCACGGTTATCGCCGAGGGGGGAGACGGCGACATGTATGGTGAAGGAGGCAATCACTTTATTCACGCGATCAGGAGAAATCCCGATATCACAGCCATAATCCACAACAACATGGTCTATGGCCTGACGAAAGGCCAAGCCTCGCCGACGAGCAGTCTCGGTTTCAAAACACCCGTTCAGGTTGGTGGTGTGACGGAGGAACCGTTTAACGCCATGGCCGTCGCCATCGCGCTGAATGCTTCATTTGTCGCCCGGGCCTTTGCTGGTGACGTCGACCAGACGCGGGATATCATAAAGGCTGCCATTTCTCATCGCGGGTTTTCCATTGTTGAAATCCTCCAGCCCTGCGTTTCATTTAATAAAGTAAACACATTCCAGTGGTTCAAGGAAAATTCCGGGTATGTAGAAGATTCATACGACCCGTCCGACCGTTCCGCTGCCTTCAATCGTGCCGCAGAAGGAGGGAAAATGGCCCTCGGTATCTGCTATGTCAACAGTGAAAGGTCATGTTTCGAGGAAACGTTGTCACCCTATTCTGAAGACTCGACCCCTCTCTTCAAGCGGGATGTTGATATGGCGAAACTCGCCAGACTGGTCGATTCCAAACGACAAGCATAAATAATTCATGACGGCCCGTGGGGAGAAAAGGGGCTGTATTACCGAGTATAAGCAATGAGTAAAGGAGTATCCCATGGCACTGAGAATTGCAGTCTTAACCGGCGGCGGTGATTCCCCCGGTTTGAACGGGGCAATCAAATGGGTAACCAAAACAGCCCTTGACCCTCGTCTTGCGGCACGGCGCGCCGTATCGTTCAGCGTTGTTGGTGTTATGGACGGCTGGAAGGGACTTGTTGACATCGATCCCGACGATCCGGTGAGCCGCGCCCGGCACATACAAAATCTTGATGAAGAAACGGTTCGCACATGGGACCGGTACGGCGGCACCAACCTTGGAACCTCCCGGACAAATCCGTTCAATCCGAAAAATGATCGATCACAGCGGCTCATTGAAAACATCGAAAATCTCGGGATCGATGTCATTGTTGCAATCGGAGGCGAGGATACTTTGGGGGTTGCTTATCAGCTTCATAAATTGGGAATCAAGACGGTAGGAATTCCGAAAACAATCGACAATGACCTGGCAGGGACGGAATATTCTCTGGGCTTCGATACGGCTGTCAACGTCATTATGGAGGAAATTGATCGCCTCCGAACAACCGCAGGCTCCCATAGTAGAATATTTGTCGTTGAGACAATGGGGCGGCATGCCGGATGGCTTGCCCTTTACGGAGGCGAATGCAGCGGAGCGTTCATCATCCTGATCCCGGAATATCCTTTCAACATGGATCATCTGTGCGAACTCCTGCAGGAGCGGGAGGGACGGGAAATCCGCTACAGTATCGTCGTTGTATCGGAAGGCGCAAAACCTCTCGGGATGAAGGAATTCGTCAAGGATATGAAAACCGATGATTTCGGCCATCAATCCCTTGGAGGAATCGCCCGATACGTGGCTGACGAAATTGAAAAGAGAACAGGATTTGAGACCCGCTATCTCATCCTGAGCCACCTGCAGCGAGGTGGATCGCCGTCGGCCCGTGACCGGTTGATGGCCCGGCGATTCGGTATTGCCGCCGTTGATATGATCATCAACGAAGATTTCGGCCGCATGGCAAGCCTGGTAAGGGGAGAAATTACCAGCATCCCTCTCAAAGAAGTGGTGACCCAGGGTCTGAAAGTCGTTGATCTAGAAAGGCATTACGACAGGGAACGATACAATGGACGGCGTTCCATCCTGTAGGTAAAGTCGGAAAATGGCAATTGGAAATTGGAAAATAGAAAATGGGAAATGGGGAATCGAAAATCGGAAACCGGAAATCGCATAACGAACACCGGAATTCGGAAAACGTGTATCGTGAAACGCAATCAGTAATTAGTAAATGGGAAAGGTCGTTCGGCAAACGGACAATGGATAATTTTAAACGTGACTGTCTGTTGCCCGAATTCATTTGAGCGTTCTTCATGGGGCTTTCTGTGAATAAATCACAGCGAAGCGCAAGATCAGCAATTCCAACTGTCTGAGACCGAAGGTCGAGTTTTGGAATTGCCTGGAGCAAGCTGTAGATTTATCAAAAAGCTCCATAGACCCAGTGAAAATGAATTCGGGCAACAGCCCGTTGAAAGATGAAGCCTGGCAATTTATCCTCCGCGCTTTTGTCCTGTACCTACTCTATAAAATCGAAGGCATTCTGAAAAATCTCAACGGTCGGCTCGTCCCGTTCCATGGTAACGGCAACGACATCAAAACGGGCGGGACGTCCCAGAAGGTTCTTTTCTTTGAGATAGCAGAGGGCTGTTCTTGAAATCTTCTTCTGCTTCTTTACGGTGACGGCCTCGGCAGGAGTGCCGAAAGCGCTTGATCGCCGGCTCTTTACTTCGATAAATACGATGTCACTTTCATTCATTGCCACGATATCGATTTCACCGATAACGCAGGTGTAATTCCGATCGATGATGGCGTATCCGTTGCGCTCCAAATGAGCGAGGGCAATGGCTTCGCCGGTTCCCCCGGTTTTCCGTGTATTGTTCCCCTTCATGGCTCAGTAAGATCGCTCATTTTAATCTTAAACGATTGTCGATGGATTTGACTGAGTCCGTGCTTTCGGATGGCTTCCCGGTGTTCCCGGGTACCGTACCCCTTGTGCTTCTGAAAGTTATATTCCGGATAGATCCTGTGATATACATCCATGATGCGGTCCCGTGTTACCTTGGCAATGATTGACGCCGAGGCAACGGAGATGCTTCGTGAATCCCCCTTGATGACCGCCTGCTGGGGGATGGGAAGGCTGATCGTATCTCTGCCGTCGATGAGGAGATAGTCCACGGACACGGTAAGCCGCGATACCGCCTCTTCCATGGCTCGAAGGGTCGCCCTGAGAATGTTGATTTCGTCGATGACAGCATGTTCAACAACGGCGATACCGACTGAAACGGCATCGCCGTTGATACAATCAAAAAGTTTTTCCCGTCGTGATGCCGATAATGTCTTTGAATCGTGGATGTCCCCGTTTTGGTAACCGGGAGGGAGAATGACCGCCGCGGCGACAACGGGACCCGCGAGAGGCCCCCTCCCTGCTTCATCAACACCGGCAATCGATCGGTAGCCAAGCTGCCGGACTTCACGCTCAAAGAGGTCCATGTTACCGTCTGCCGAGTTCTCGAATCCGGGCTTTCTTGCCTCTCAGTCCTCTCAGATAGTACAGGCGGGACCGTCTGACCCTTCCCCGCATAACCACATCGATTTTGTCGATGACAGGCGAATGCAAGGGGAATGTCCTTTCAACACCCACACCGCGGGATATTTTCCTGACGGTGAAACTAGCGCGGTTGTTTCCTCCCCGTTTCCTGATAACGACGCCTTCAAAGACCTGAGTTCTTTCTTTCTGACCTTCGATGATTCTAACGTGCACTTTTACGGTATCACCGGACTTGAATGCGGGGATGTCCCCTCTCATCTGCTCCTTTTCGATCATGTCCAGCATATTCATTGTTCACATCCTCCCAAGCTGCAGTAGGTTATCAAAAATTTTTATCTTTTTTCCGTTGAACGTCTCTTTTTTAGCAGGCACGCCCAAAAAAGAGATACATATTACCTCTTTCCGAACAATCTGTCCAGTATAATCGACACGGCCGATCGAACTGATAAATGGTTGTAATCGGAGGGCCCTCGAATGGGATCGATACATACATCCGCTGATTCAAGAATCGTATCGGCAATTCCCCATCCCGTTCCGAACAGTAACAGGTAGGACCCGCGATCATGTGAAATCCTTTCCACCAGATCTTCACAGGTAATGCAGTTATTTTTCAGTGATGCCCCCGTCGCGACGATGGTCATGGTGTCTGATCTTTCCCGTCGCGCAATGTCCTCAACGGCATTCTCAAGTGACTCCGCCACATCGGTTATGTCGAAGGCCGCTTTCCTCCACGGATTGTAGTGGGCGCCATACCCCCTCTTCCAGTGATTCACTATCTTCGCGGCAAACTCCTGCTGCTGTGTAAGCGGCGTGATAATGTAGAAACCCTTTACGCCGTATGTCCTGGCAGCCCTGGCGATATCATGTATATCAAGATTCGTCACCGCTGTCGTGACAACGTCGCCGTTTCTGTTATGAACCGGATAATGCAGGAGAGCGATGTATACGTTGCTTTTCATCATTGCGCAAACTTTAATCAGCTTTTTATGGGCGAAGGGAGAGAACGACAAGGTTTAAGGCTAAGAGTAATTTCAGGCTCTAGGCTAAAGGCAAAGGGCGAAAGGTAAAACAGGACACGTTTCACGTTTCCCGGTTTACGGTTTCCGATATACGTTTTTCGAATGCCTTTTTCCCATTTACCAATTTCCAATTACTAATTGCGTTTCACGTTACCCGTTTTCCGAATTCCGCTTTTCGATTTTCCATTTCCCAATTTCTATTTACTATTTGCTGGTTTCCGATTTCCGAATACCCTCCAGCAGATCACGGTCTTCTTCACTCAGGGGGGGCGTTTCCAAAAGATCTGGCCGCCTCTTCAGTGTCCGTTCCAATGATTTTCTCCGCCGCCACTGATCTATCTTTTTGTGATCGCCCGACAGAAGGATATCGGGGACGGTCCATCCTCGATATTCCTGTGGACGGGTGTACTGGGGATGCTCCAGCCGTCCCATGGTGAAGGTATCATTTCGCGCCGATTCATCGTTTCCAAGAACGCTGGGAACAAGCCGGGCAACGGCATCGACCAGAATCATGGCAGGCAGTTCCCCCCCGGTGAGGACATAGTCACCGATGGACAGCTCCCGATCCACCAGATGTTCCCGAATACGCTCATCGATCCCTTCATAGTGGCCGCATATGACAACCAGATGATCGAAGCGGGTAAGGTCTTCGGCAATGCTCTGGTTGAATGGTTCGCCCTGCGGCGTCATGAGGATAACCTGACAGTTTCCACCGGGATATACTATATCATCAAGGGCCCTGGCAACCGGTTCAACCTTCATGACCATCCCTCCTCCTCCTCCGTATGGGTAATCGTCGGTCATCCGGTGCTTGTCCGTGGCGTAATGACGGATATCGTGGACACGAATATCAATGATCTGACGATCCCATGCCTTTTTTATCAGGCTGCTGTTGAACGGACTTTCGAACATCTCGGGAAAGATCGATAATATATCAAATCTGATCATTATTCCCTACAGCCCCTCCAGCAAGTCGACGATCATGACACCCCGATCGATATCAATATGGAGAATCACGTCTTCGATGGCGGGCAGCAGTATCTCCCGGTCTCCGCCGGTGCAGACATACACGTCGTTGCTTCCCGTTTCGAAAACATGATCGATGGTGCCGAGCGTCCGTCCATCCCGCGTTATTACCCTCAAACCGATAATGTCATGCCAGTAATATTCGCCGTCCGGCAGTTTTTCCAGCCTGTCCGCGGAAACGAAAACGTCGCAGCCCCGCAGCAATCGCGCCGCCTCGCCGTCGGTCACTCCTGAAAGTTCAAGAGAGATATGCCGCGATGTAAAACTCACATACCTGACCCCGTAGGCGACCGGGTCACGGTCTCCGCATTTGATATATATTTCCTGCAGGGAGTCAAGTATCTGAGGTGATTCGATGTATGAAACGACCTTGAGACGGCCTCTGAATCCGACAGGCTTAGTGATTGTTCCTATTTTGAGAAGGTCTCTCTTCAAATCCTTTAATTATTCAATAATTTCAAGGACTGCCCGCTTGTGAAGCTTTGACGACGCGGCACTCAAAATGGTTCTCATTGCCTTAGCGGTCTTTCCCTGTTTGCCGATAACTTTACCCAGGTCTTCTTTTGCCACCCTCAGTTCGATTACCGATGTCTGCTCGCCGATAACCTCAGAAACATCAACATCATCAGGATTGTCTACCAACGCTTGAGCCATATACTTAATCAAGTCTTTCATCCCGTCAACCTCCGGTGATTGTTGTGTATTAAAACGTTTGTTTTACATTGGCTTGAACAAATAAAGACCGGGCAGCAGGCGTTCGTCGATCAGGCTGCCATTACTCTTTCTCAGCTTACACTGAGCCCCTTCTTTTTCAGCAGGTTCGACACGGTTCCCGTCGGTTCAGCCCCCTTGGACAGCCATTCCATGACTCTATCTTCCTTGATGTTTACAATCGAAGGTTCTTCTTTGGGGTCATAGTTTCCAAGCACCTCGATAAATCTTCCATCCCTGGGGGCTCTGCTGTCTGCAACCACAATTCTGTAAAACGGTTTTTTCTTTCTACCCATTCTCGCTAATCTTATTTTTACCGCCATTCCTTTCGATATCACCTCCTCGATAATATTACTGACGTTAGATAATTAGCATACCTTCATCTTTATTTAAAGGGGAAATTACCTCTTTTTAAATGTTTGCCTCCCCCTTTGGTCAATTTCTTCATCATTTTTCTCATTTCCAGGTAGTTTTTCAACAGCCTGTTGACATCCTGTACCGTGGTGCCGCTCCCCTTGGCAATACGCTTTCTCCGCGATCCGTTAATTATGCGGACATCAAAGCGCTCTTTTTTCGTCATTGAGTTTATAATGGCGATAATCTTGATGAATTCTCTCTCATCAACTTGCACGTTTTTCATCGCCTTCATTTTGCCAAAACCGGGAATCATTGCCAGAATATCTTCCAGCGGCCCCATTTTCCGTATCTGGATCATCTGGTCCCTGAAGTCCTCAAGGGTAAAGGCGTCTTTCCTTATCTTCTTTTCCAGGTCCCGGGCGGCTTTTTCATCATACGCCATCTGGGCTTTCTCGACAAGCGTAAGGACGTCGCCGTGACCGAGTATCCGCGATGCCATGCGATCGGGATGAAAGATCTCGATGGCATCGAGCTTTTCACCGATGCCGATAAATTTGATGGGTTTGCCTGTGACTGCCCTGATCGACAGGGCCGCTCCGCCGCGGGCGTCGCCATCTACCTTTGTCAGGATCACTCCGGTGATATCCAAAAGCTCATTAAACCTCTCGGCGGTTGACACAGCATCCTGTCCCGTCATTGCGTCGGCAACGAAAAGGATCTCCGTCGGATTGACCGCTTCCTTGATGCGCTTCAGTTCATTCATCAATGCGGTGTCTATGTGAAGCCGACCCGCCGTATCGATGATGAGAGTGTCATAGCCCTCTGCCTTGGCGCTGTTCAAGGCGTCGACAGCGATCTTTACTGGGTCGGTGCCCGGTGACGATTGAAAAAATTGTGAGCCGGTCTTCTGGGCGAGGATGGACAGCTGGTCGATCGCCGCCGGTCGGTAAACGTCGGCGGAAACGAGGCTCACCCGTTTCTTCTGGTTCATGAGATGGCGGGCGATCTTTGCCGCCGTGGTGGTTTTTCCGCACCCCTGGAGGCCGACGAGCATGATCGGCGCGGGGAAACGGTTTGCGAACCGCAATTGGCTGGCATCTCCCCCCATAAGCTCAATGAGCCGGTCGTGGACGATTTTGACGACCTGCTGCCCCGGTGTTATACTTTGCAGCACTTCCCTGCCGACGGCACGTCCTTTTACATCTTCGATGAAATTCTTTGTTACCTTGAAGTTGACGTCCGCCTCCAGGAGAGCCATTCGTATGTCTTTCAAGGCAACTCCGACGGATTCTTCATCGAGGACACCCCGCCCCTTCAGCTTCTTGAAGACATTGTCAAGTTTTTCAGTAAGATTCTCAAACATTCATATACCTCAGGTTACGAGGATAAAGACACAGGCAAAAGGCAGTTCCAGGCGTAAGGCAAAGGGCGAAAGGCTCAAGGAAAGTAAATGTAATCTGATTATTTACGATTTTCGAAGTACGATTTACCAATTCCCATTTCCTGATTGCCATTTCCCGTTTCCCAATTTCTATTCACTAATTCCCACTTCCTGTTTTCCATTTCCCAATTGCCAATTGCTAATTGCGTTTCACGTTTTCCGATTCCCGTTATCCTAATTCCCATCTACTTCCTGCGGATGATCATGCATCTAAGTCCACGGATCTTCGATTCAATTGCCGCCGCTGCCGTCCGGGCGTCATGATCGCTTCCGAATCCCGCCAGCCTCACCCGGAACCATGTACCCTTTTCCCCCAGGTTTGTCTCGTCAATCTCCGGGCTATACCCCAATGCGGTCAGGCGGGATTTCAGTTTTTCCATCTGCTCCCTGTTTCGGAAAGAAGCAACCTGGACAATATACGAACCAGCCTTTACCGTCTCTTTACGCGGCGCTGTGACGTTCGGTGTCGGCTCTCTCCGATCTTTCGTTTTTTCCTTTTCCGTCAGCTTGTCGTAGAAATCGAGCTCTACTTTTTCCGTTTTTTTCTGATCCTTCTGCTCTTCCCTCTCCTGCGGACCGGCCTGCCTCTTCATTGATGAAAGGACCTTGTCCGACGCTTCAGTCAGCGTTTCCTTGATCACCCTGGGAATACCTTTTGCTATCTTTTCGGGATAACTTTCGATGTTTTTCCCCACCATAACGCCGAAAATAAAAGAGAAAAAGAGCAAGAGGGCAATCCCGAAGGTAAACAGGACCAATCCCAGTTTGCCGAGTTTAAATTCGAAGTCTCGCGAGTTATGAGATGCCATGGCTCACCGTAACACGAATATCGAATACCGGAAAACGTAATTCGTAAAACGGATAAAGGAAAACGGGAAAGCGGAAATCGTTAACCGTGCTCCCCTCAGCGGAGGTTCTCCCTTTCGCCTTTGGCCCCACGCCTTGCTCCCCTGATCTCTCTTTACCGGTTTTCCGCCGCCTGCGGGAAGCCTGCTGCAGTGATTGTCATTACCACTACTGACGTCACATCCGTTCAGGAGCCGAGACCCCCAGGATCCGAAGGGCATTTCTCAGGACTATCCCGATGCATTTAACGAGAAAGAGTCTCGCTTTGGTCAGTCCTTCATCATCGGACACGACCCTGTTCTTGTTATAGTAACTGTGAAACAGCGAGGCCAGATCGTTGCAGAAAAATGTTATGCGGTGTGGTTCAAGGGAGATCGCGCTTCCTTCGATCAGCTCGGGGAACCGGTCGATTGCCCTTATCAGCGCCAGTTCTTCCGGAAGTGTCAGAAGAGTCACATCAATATCTGCATAAGCGGGAATGGCGTATCCCCGTTCAATTGCCGTTCGTATGATACTTGAAATCCTCGCATGAGCATACTGAACGTAGTAAACGGGGTTTTCGTTCGACTGACGCTTTGCAAGTTCAAGATCAAAATCGAGATGACTGTGAGATCTCCGCATCAGGAAATTGTATCGCGACGCGTCCTTGCCCACTTCGGCTACAACCTCACCAAGGGTGACAAACTCACCGGCACGAGTCGACATGGCCACGGGCTTGCCATCTCTCAAGAGGCTTACCAGCTGAACAAGGACAACGTCAAGGGCATCTTTGTCTTTTCCTATTGCCTGGATTCCGGCATACATCCTGGGAACATAACCGTGATGATCGGCCCCCCATATATCGATCACCTTGTCGAAACCCCGCTCGTACTTGTTTTTGTGGTATGCTATATCGGCAGCAAAATAGGTGGGTTCCCCGTTTTCTCTTACCACAACTCTGTCTTTTTCATCGCCGAAGTCTGTTGTTTTAAACCACACGGTGGGGCCGTCATGATAGACGTACCCCTTCTCCTGAAGTTCCCGCAAAAGCTTCTCCACTCCGTTATCGTGATATAAAGTTTTTTCGCTGAAGAAGCAGTCGAAGACCACGCCGAAATCTTCGAGATCTTTTTTAATGCCGTCGAGGATCGAACCGGCGGCATAGTCGGTAAAAAAGGAAACGGTGCCTTCGCTTTCGTTATCTTTATAATATGTTCCATGTTTCTCGACGATCTCATGGGCCAGGTCAATGATGTACTGCCCCTGGTAACAATCCGCCGGATAGTCGACCGATTCTCCCAGTAGTTCACGATAGCGCAGGGATACCGATTTCCCAAGGTTGTTCATCTGGTTGCCCGCGTCATTAATGTAATACTCTTTCGATACGGAAAAACCGCACGCCGTGAGGATATTGGCAATGACGTCTCCGATAACCGCCCCCCGGGCATGGCCGATATGAAGAGGACCGGTGGGATTCGCGCTGACAAATTCCACTTGAACATGCCTGCCCTCTCCCAGCGTTGATTCACCGTACTTCTCATCTTTGCCGTTTACTTCCGCCAGGAGCTTCACCCACAGGACGTCTTTCATAAAGAAATTAATAAACCCTGGGCCGGCAATTTCCACTTTCTCCACTCTGCCTTCGGTGTCCTCGATGTTTTCCACAATCAGCGAGGCAATTTTTCGAGGGTTCATCTTCATGAGCGAGGCAAGCACCATCGCCGCGTTGGTTGCGTAATCGCCATGGGCATCTTCCTTTGTCGCCTCTATTTCGATCGGAGGGATATCCTTTTTCTCCAGGAGCCCTCTTTCAAGACACGTGTCAAGGGATTTCTTTACCAGTTCTATGAGTTTCTGTTTCATGGGTTTCTCTCGTTAAGTACGGAAAAATGAAAAAGTTGGCCCGGGGGCCAACTTCTTGGCTTCTAACTCTATCCGACGGTTAAGTCAAGCGTTTTAATCCTCTCTGCCCCCGCAATCTTATGTTTAGAATTCCGTTTGAGCCTTCTTCGGAATGTTCAGCCGCTCCACGACTACTCCACTTTTTTTTCTTCATCGTTAACCCTGACCGAATCAAGTTCGTTTTTGAGACATTGGTAATCACCCTTGCTCATTCTGACAAATTTTGCGCCCATCCCGACAGGTTCAGCGACGGGGTCTGCCGTTGACATCCTGGTCCAACGAACCTCGCAGGTAATTTTCAACGGTTCGTCACTTTCAGGCAGGTAGAGATTGAGTAAAAACTGTTCACCTTTATTCAGCGGACTGTTCGTGTTGATAAATATTCCCCCGGGACTGATGTTCCGTGAAAAGGCATCAATCATTTCACCCTTGCTTTTAAAGCGAAGGCTGAGTGCTTTGGAGCTGCGGAATTCACTCCGTGGTGCAATGGCCTGACAGGCGATACGGGTCGTCCGGGTCAGTCGCAGTGCCAGTGTTCGCAATATTTTCTGAGACCCGCTGGACAGCTTATTAAACTCCTTATCGAGATACGATCGCTCTATGAGCCCGACAGTCGTTTCTCCAACCGCTCTGGCGGTGGCTGTCCGTGGCAAATGTGTTATAAATCCGAGTTCACCGAATATTTCACCGGGGACCGCCACCTCAAGAATCACTTTTCGACCTTCGACATTACTGGATAACTCGACAGAGCCTGCTTCGACGACATATACCCAGTCTCCATGGCTTCCCTCTTCGAAAATGATTTCACCATCCTGATACTTTTCCTCTGACGTTATCATATACATGGCTGCATCCCTTCCTTTATTCTGATTGACGGGTGATACATCAGCTCATTGCGCGGAAAGTCGGCATCGTTGCACTATCCGGGTGGCCGATCGCATGGATTTATGGTGATTATTGTAAAGGTTCTAGCTAGATAAGTCGACAAAAAAGTTCCAGGTATCTGCGTTGGCGGCCGTTGGCCAAACGAGATTCATCGAGCCGCCTTTATTGATCTTCTGGCCAACAAATTACAGCGCGGCGGAACAACGTCAGCTTTGTCATGTTTGCTCACCGTATCTGCGCTTTGACTTTTTTTCTCACGTTCATTCGTTCAAGGGCATTTTTGTAGATTACATAGTATTTATTGATATTGCTTACGTAACGCACTGTCTCATTACCTATCATGATCAGAACGGCATGTTCCACGTTTCGAAACCAGCGGTCGGGATCGAGGTTCATGGCTGCCGCCTTTTCTCTCGCCCGGCGGATCGCTGCCGGGCCTGCGTTGTAAGCGGCAAGCGCGAAGCGGACCCGATCTCGTGGACGTATGTTCCCGTCGCTGAAATAACGACGGCGAAGAAAATCAAGGTACTTCACAGCGGCGTGAATGTTATTCTCCAGGCTGTATACGTTGGTGATGCCCACATTTGGATCCGCCGCTGTCGAAGGCCTGATCTGCATCAGCCCTATTGCCCCCCCGTCACTCTTAATCTCCGGATCGAGGCCCGATTCCTGGTAGGCCATGGCCAGAATGAGCTGCCAGTCAAACCCGTATTGGTCAGCGTATTTCTTAAAGAGGGCCCGGTACTCGCCGACTTTACTGCCGGCAACACCGCTGAGAGGGTTTTTCAGCCACTCGGTACTTTCGTAGTATCGACTGAAGAAGATATTCCCCAGGAGGGTCCCCTTGCGGTGTTCCTCAATAAAGTGATTCAGATTCTTTCTCAGTTTCGGAGAATCCTTCCTTACCGCCCAGGCGATGCTTCCTCCCTTCCGTAACGTTATATTTTCGTAAACCCTTATATCGCGAAAGACTTTCGACCATATCCGAGCGATGTGACTGTCGCAAACGGTTATGTCGATAGCACCCGCGTTTACCAGTTCGAGGATGTCTTCCGTTTCCAGATTCTCATCAGCTTCAATGATTTCAATTGATTGCACACCTTTCTTCGCGAGCCGCCGATTCAGGGCCACCAGGCTCTCGAAATAACTGCTGCTCCTTCGGACGAAGATCTGTTTGCCCGCCAGATCTTCAAGACAGGAGGGGGGAGAGATACCCTTGCGGGTCACCAGAATTTCATTGATGCCGGTCAAATATGGACAGGTAAAGTCCACCAGCTTTTGGCGCCTGTCAGTGACCGTCAGGCCGGCTGCCGCAATGTCTCCCAATCCTTCCACGAGGCCGGAAAGCAGCCTGTCCCGTGCCACCGGTATGAACTCCAGAATAACTTTCAGTTCCCGGCGCGTATGATCCTGATTGAGCGATTGTTCATATTCTTTCAGGAGCGCATACTCATACCCGCCGATTTTCCCATCGGCCAGAAAGAAATTCGTGCTGTTCATCGTCGTCAGGACCCGGATGTGCTTCCGCTTAAGAAGATCGGAAAGATCTCCCGTGTATGAACGGGACAGGTGAACGTCAAGAGGGTGACGCCCGGGTCCTTCGGCCATGACGCTACCAACCCAGATGAGGCAGAGCGCCGCACAGATAAAGGAGATTCGTTTCACTTACCCGCTTCCTTGAGAAATGGTCTTTAAGACATTTAAAATATAAAAGAGGGTAATTAATCGGTCAAGATAATTGTGGACATTTCATGGCAAGTGGTCCCCCAGCGCAAAAGACTTATTGACAAGAATTCGGGTAACATCTAATTTTCAAAGAAGGGTTGACGTCCGGTGAAAGGGTTTTTTTTGAGATATCACATCTGCAAAAAAGAACGGAAAATGATACAAATAAGTCGAATTGTTTCGTCCGGTTTTATGGTATTCGCGGGGATGTTTATTGTCTTTCCCCTTTCATCCGCCGATGATTCATCGATGAGCGGGAAGGAAGCAGCCTACATGAAGGTAAAGCATTATCTGTCAAAACACATGGCGTGCCGGAATGTGCTGACCCCGGAGGGAGAGTTTGTCGTCGCCTTCAATCTCGAAGTCGCGCAGTGGATAGCCCGTCCCTTTGATAAAGAATGCATAAAGAAAATCAGAGAAAAGCTCGCTCCCGGACTGAACATCGAACTGACGCCCCGGGGGTTCGCCAGGGCGGCCGACCGGGATACGGGAGGGGAAAAGGACGAGACCCACTATGACGCGATCTGGGTGAGGGATTCGGTCTGGATCTATTTTTCCCTTGAGGATCTGCCGGAGCGGCGCTCCGACGCACGTAAACTACTCCTGGCACTCTGGGATTATTACGCCACAAAATCCCAGCGTGACCGATTTGATGATATCATCGCCCATCCATCCAACGGAGCGGACAAGATGAAGGTTCCGCACATCAGGTTTGACGGCAGATCCCGAACGCTTGCCGATGTCTCCGTGGGCGGGAAACCGGAGGTATGGAACCATAAGCAGAACGATGCCCACGGCATTTTTCTAATTGCCCTGGCAGACGCGGTCACGAAGGGATTGATACGGGCCGGCGACCTGACCGCTGATCGGTGCGCCGTGCTCATGAAATTTCCAGCCTATTTCGATGCCATAAAGTTTGAAACCTTCGAGGATGCCGGTGCCTGGGAGGAGATAAACCGGCGCAACACGTCGAGCATCGGGCTGGTAACGCGATCGCTCCAGTTGTGGAAATTTCTGATCTTTACGGCATTCCCGAAAGGAACGGCGGCTGAATTCAGACGGAAATTCATTTCCAATTCAGGTAAAGTGGACAGGCACCTCACTTCATACTGGAGCGAAGCGAAGATGACCTCGCTGATAAAGAGAGGCATTAAAACAGTGAGACGCCAACTCGCCCTCGGCGGCGAATCTCCCGATTATCCCCCTGACGATATGCGCTGCCGGCGAGCCGATGCCTACCTGACTTCCCTCATCGTCCCCTCAGCGCTGGAGGGGCTTTCGGAAAGGGATCTGCGTCAGGTGCTTGAAATTGTGGAGACCCTCAAGCGCCCAGCGGGGGTACTCCGTTACGAGAATGACAGTTATCAATCGGGAAACTACTGGATTCAAAAACCGGGCAAATCGAAAAAATCATCGGGATTGACGGAAACGGGCGATACTTCGTCCCAAGGAGCTTTTCATGAAAGGTTCAAGAATCTTATCCCCCACACGGAAGCCCAATGGTTTTTTGACAGCCTCATTGTGCTCGCCCGATTGCATCTCGCGTCGATAACCGCCGATCCGGTCCGGAAGAGGCTTGATATCCACCTGGCGACAATACATCTCAAACGGGCGCTGGGGCAGATCACCGGGGACGTCGAAGAGACTCCACTCATCGCGGCCGACGGAACGCCGGTTCGCCCCTTTCTTACCCCGGAGAGTATCAATACCGTGGTGATAGAGGGAAAACCGTTCCTTCTGCCTTCGCCCATCGTTCCCCTGAACTGGGCAAAGGCCTCCCTGAGCATGGCCCTGAACCGCTATGAACGGTACGTCTTCGGAAAGTGAGGGAGCATTCCTGTCATCAATCAAAGAAAATTTCTTCCATGCTTACCGCTTCCAGGTTCAGGCGGATCATCGCATTTCTCCGGATTCTTCCCCGGTCGAGAAGTATTTTCACGACTTCCATAACCTGCAGGGAAACGATGACGGAGGGTGTAACGACGGAAATGCCGAGGGCGCCTCCGCGGTTTTCACAACGTAATCCGGTGAATTTCTCTCGCCATAAAGAAGTTCAAGCCCTGATTCATTCGGGGGAATGGTCATGATCCGCCCCTCAAGGCCCGCCAGCTCTGCATGGTTACACGGCCACCATGACTGATACGGTGAAAATCCATTAATCATTTGAACAAAACAATGATCCATGGTAAAAAATCGGACACGGTGGCATAAGCGCTTCACCAAGATATACGACGGCGGATGGATACTATGAAAGCGGAAGTAAAATTGTACGCTACACTCGCACGGTATTTGCCCGACGATACGGGCCGTCGCGCCCCAAGAATCCTGGAGATCGATAAAGATACCACCATCAATCAACTCCTGAAACATCTGAAGGTTCCCAGAAAATCGGCCAAGCTGATATTCCTCAACGGCGTGCACGCGACGGGCGATGAAACCCTGAGCGACGGAGACCGCCTCGGTGTCTTCCCGCCTGTGGCAGGCGGTTAATGACGTTTCACCCCTCATGAAAGCGGGGAGGCCCTGCCGGCTCTCCCCGCTGATGCCATGAGCGATGGGTATCCCACCACTTGAACATCTGATCCAGCTCTTCGTCCTTCACCTGGAAAGTGATGTTGTGAGGCGGCAGCGCCTCCTTCATGAAGTAGTCGGGCAGG
>JAFGWZ010000134.1 GCA_016936905.1 Deltaproteobacteria bacterium
CCTGCGGGATAAAACGAAAGAGGCATTGCGGCACAACTTTCCGATTCTCAAAAAGCTGAATGAGAGGCGGATTGAAGAGATAAATGAGATATACAAGGCGGAGTTCGGGATTTCCCTCGGCCATCTTTTGATGGCGGTGATACAGAACAGCCAGCGCAACCAGATGGTCGTGGCCTCCCTCAGCAGGATCTTCGGAGACTACGCCGATATGTTGAACAGATGCATGGAATATGACGAGGTCGATCTCGCCGGAGAACTCCTCACGGAAATCAACACCCTGGCGACCCGGTACGAGAAAGTCCTGGCGAGTTATGAAAAAGAAATCAAGCCTTACAACGCCATTAACATGGGGGCCCTGGCACGAACCTATGCACAGTTGCCGGACGTGGAACTGGAAAATATTACGAAGATACTGGAGAGGGAAATCGTCTCGCTTGAAAGCAAGCGGGCCCACATGCCGTCCCAGGCCGACCGTATCGGGCTGATTAAAAAGAGCCAGGAAATGTTGCAGAGCATGGTACTGCGGGAGTATCGAAGGGGGAACTATGAAAAAGCGCTTGAACTGGCGTTGCGGTCGAAATCGCGGACCATGGTCGACCTCTTTCTGTCATCCGAATCGGTTACCGTCGAATCGGGCGGATCGGCCGGTCCTGTTTTCACTGTTGCCCGGGCTGACGCGACCGGCGGCAAGCGTTCCATCACTATCAAGCCCGCGGCAAAGAAAGCGGGAGGCGCTTTCGATCTGGACCTGGAATCGGCGGCAGGACTGCCCGGGATATCCGAGCTGTGCCGTAACATCCCGCCCGACACGGCCTTTCTCGAGACTCTCACCACCATGGACGGCCTCTATCTGTGGTTGCTGACCGATAAGGGGCTGGCCGGCGAGGCCCGTATCCCCATATCTCCCTATGAACTCGGTGAAAAAGTCTGGCAGGCCCGCACCATGCTGACGCTCGGCGGACAGGCGGCCCGGCAGGCAGGCAAGCTGGACCTTTCCTTCAAGCTTAAAGCTGCAGAGGGTATGCAGTCCCTGAATGCCGTGGAAATTTACCTGACCAACGGGACCAACCGCCCGGTCAGTCCGTTGTACGGCACCTGCCAGAAAGCCGGAATGGCGGGCGCTTCGACGCTGAAGATCGAAACGCCGTTCATCATGCCGGGCGAAACAAAGAAAATTGCTTCTTTCGACCTGCTCGGCAGTTCTTACACGATCAGTCTGGGAACGGACATAGGAGAACTGAAGGGAGGCATGACGGTCGCCGGCAAGGATCGGGTTGTCTGGGAAAGCTATGCGACCGTCAGGGGCAGGAAATATCAGGGCGTTGCGCTTGCCGATCTCATCTTCAAGCCCTTCGAAGGGCAGCTCGGCTCCGTCAGGCACCTGGTCGTATCTCCCCACGGTGTTCTCAACTATCTGCCGTTTGACCTGCTCAAAATCAAGGGCCATTATGTCTGCGAGAACTGGGCAATCAGCACCCTGCCCAGCGCCGTCATGGTCGCTCTGATGCCGGCCGGTAAAACGGTGCGAACCGAAAGCGTGCTGATCCTGGGCAATCCCGATACGGATATACCAGACTTGGCCTCACTGCCCGGTGCTGAGCGTGAATCGCGGGAGATAGCAGCGATCCTCGGCGGGGATTCAACGGTTGCCGTCGGCAGGGAAGCCACGGAGACACTGCTGAAGCAGATGGCCCCGCAGGCCGGTATCATCCACATCGCCTCGCACGGCATCTTTCTGCCGTCAGACCCCATGCAGTCGTTTCTTGCGGTCTCCGGTGACGGCCTGAATGACGGCCGTTTTACCGTTGCGGAGATATTCGATCTCAAACTCTCTCAGGCCCCGATCGTCGTCCTTTCTGCCTGTAAAACGGGATTGAACAACCTCCATCAAGGCAACGAACTTTTCGGCTTCATGCGGGCCTTCTTATACAGCGGGGCCTATTACCTCATAACGTCACTGTGGGATGTGGACGATGAGGCGACTCGATTTCTGATGACATCGTTCTACCGGCACCTCCAGGCCGGCGCCGCGCCGGTGACCGCCTTTCAACAGGCGAAGATCGACGCCATCCGGAGCTCTAAATACTCTGCTCCGGGGAAGTGGGGCGCCTTTATCATCGTGGGTATGTAGGGATGCCTCGGACAACAGAACATTGACACCGAAGGGCTTTTCAGATAAACTTCCGCTGCAATTCGGTTATAAGTGAATGATAGCTGTCCTTATCTACTGTCAACAGGTGGTGGTTTGTCATGGAAGATCGGTCTGAATCGGAAGAACTGTATCAAGCTCAGACGGAAAACCGATATCTGAAAGAGACGATCGGTGCGCTGCGGGAAGAGCTGGAAAGAACCCGGATTGAACATGAGGCGGACATCCAGAAGGCGCTTGCTGCCGCCAATGACGAGATCGCCCAGTTCAAATCGGCCGTCGGCGCGTTGAGGGATGAACTGGAAAAAGAGCGGATCGCCGGTGAGGAAAACCTCCAGAAGGCCCTGGCCGCGTCAAACGATGAAAATGCCCAGTTGAGGGCCGCTGTCGTTACCCTGCGCGACGAACTGGAACGAAATCAGATTACCTGTGAAGAAGGAATCCAGAAGCTGGAAAAGGCCGCACGTGACGAGGTAACGCAGTTGCAGTCAACGGTGAGCATGCTGCGGGAACAATTGGAGGCATATGAAAAAAATCAGGGATAAAGAGCCGGTCCGTCATGAGAAACGCCCGTCGACAAGAAATCGCGCGCTCAAACCACAGCAGATAAAGCTTCTGCTGCATGTCTCGGAAACAATGGCGGCGTACGAAACGCTGGACGAGATGCTGTCGGTCCTCGTGGAAATGGCGACGCGGGAGATGGATGCCGAGCGGAGCACGATATTTCTCAACGACAGCGACACGAACGAACTGTATTCCCGTGTAGCCCAGGGTAACTTTCTCCGTGAAATCCGAATCCTCAACAGCAGCGGCGTCGCTGGCCACGTTTTCACCACCGGCGAGGGGATGATCGTTCACGACGCATACTCAAACGAGCATTTCAACAAGTCCGTCGACGAGAGCACCGGATTCACCACCAAAAACATTCTCTGCGTGCCTATCAGGACGCTCAAGGGCGAGGTGATCGGCGTCGCACAGGTCCTCAACAAGAAAACCGGCCAGTTCAGCAATGATGACCGCTCTCTTCTCGAGGCCATGACAACCCAGGCGGCCATTGCCCTTCAGAGCACCCAGTTCGTTGAGAGGATGAAGAAATTCCGGAAGCAGGAAATGGAATTCTTCAAAGTCGTCTCCGACATCACCGCTGAAATCGACCTGGGAGCCCTGCTCAACAAGGTCATGTCCGAGGCGACCCGGATGCTCAACGCGGAGCGGGCGACCCTTTTTCTGAACGACGAAAAAAAGAACGAGCTGTTTTCAAAAGTCGGGCTGGGGCTCGACGCCACTGTCATCCGGTTTCCCAACCATATGGGGATCGCCGGGACCGTCTTTCAGTCCGGCGAAACGGTCAATATTCCCCACGCCTATGCTGACCTGCGCTTCAATCCGGCCTTCGACAAGACGACCGGTTTTTTTACACGGTCTATCCTGTGTGTTCCCGTGGTCAACAAATCGGGGAAGATGATCGGAGCGACCCAGGTCCTCAACAAGCGCGGCGGGCCGTTCACGAAGGAAGACGAATCGCGCCTGAGGGCTTTCACGGCGCAGGTATCCATCGCCCTCGAAAACGCCAAGCTGTTCGATGATATCCAGAACATGAAGAACTACAATGAAAGCATGCTGGAAAGCATGTCGAACGGCGTCATCACTATGAATGAGGATGGGAAGATCGTCACCTGCAATACCGCGGGCCTCCGGATCATGAAGGCAGAGCCGGCGGAGGTTCTCGACCGGCCCGCCGGGGGATTTTTTACAGGCCCGAACGCCTGGGTCATGGAAAAGATACAGAGGGTTGAAGAAACCTGTATGCCAGATGTGGCGATGGACGCGGAGCTTGAATTCGGAGACGCGATCATTTCGGCGAACGTGACGGTGCTTCCCCTGTCCGATGAGGAGAAAAAGAAACTGGGAACCATGATCGTCATCGACGACATCAGCTCGGAAAAAAGAATGAAATCGACCATGTCACGCTACATGGACCCGGGGCTCGCCGATCAGCTCCTGGCAGGCGGTGAGGATATCCTCGGCGGAAAGAACGCACTGGCAACGATCCTTTTCTCCGACATTCGCAAATTCACCACCCTGACGGAGGAACTGGGAGCCCAGGGGACAGTGTCGCTCCTTAACGAGTATTTCACCATCATGGTGGACTGCATCCAGAAAGAGGGCGGTATGCTGGATAAATTCATCGGGGACGCCATCATGGCGGCCTTCGGCACGCCGGTGGCCCACGAAGACGACGCGGACCGTGCGGTACGTGCGGCCATTTCCATGATCAGGGCGCTCAATGCGTGGAACGTGAAACGCGCGGAAGAGGGCAAAAAACCTGTCCACATGGGAATCGGCATCAATACCGACATGATCGTATCCGGCAATATCGGCTCTCCCAAAAGGATGGACTACACCCTGATCGGTGACGGGGTCAATCTCGCCTCCCGCCTCGAGAGTCTCTGCAAGGAGTATCACGCCAGCATCCTGATCAGCGAAAACACCTATAATCGGTTGCGCGGTACCTATCGCATCAGGGAAGTGGACAGCGTCGTGGTCAAGGGAAAGACTGAAAACGTCGGCATTTACGAAGTGCTCGATTATCATGATCAGGACACGTTCCCGAACGTGATGGAAGTGGTCAACCATTTCAAGAACGGACTGCATCTTTACCGGAACGGGGCGTGGGACAGGGCGATTGATGCCTTCAGCGAGGCGCTGAACCTCCATGGGGATGAAAAACTCTGCCGTATGTACATCGAACGGTGCAAGGCCCTGAAAGAACTTCCTCCTGGAGAGTCTTGGAACGGCGTCTGGGTCATGAAATCGAAGTAACCGTTCCTGAAAGCGCAAAAGGGGACTCTGTTGTTGGCCTTTCAACAGCGACTCCGACACGTCTCGACAGGATCTGTTCCTTCTCAGGCGTAAAACAGGACCTGGTTCATCTCCTCTCTTTCCTCGAAATGCTGGCTGGTCTCAGTCGGGGTGCAGTCCCGTGCTAGGCGAAACCCGAAGATGTCGGCCCTGAAATCGGGGGCCCGGCTGATGCGAAGCGCGGAGCGGCAGAACATGGCACAGTAGTTCCAACTGCCACCGCGATGGATATGGGCGGTTCCTCTCTTCGGCCCCCGGGGGTCCTGGACGACATGACCGGAATACTCTCCATACCAGTCAGAACACCACTCCCAGACATTCCCATGCATTTCATAGAGACCCCACGCATTGGGCGGAAGAGATGCCACGGGAACCGTCTTATGCCGGTATTGTCCATCGGGGCATCGTCCATAGGGATACTTCCCATGATAATTAGCTTCTTTGGTGGAAAGGCAGTCCCCCGTATTGAATGGTGTTTTCGTACCCGCCCGGCAGGCATACTCCCACTCCGCCTCCGTGGGAAGGCGATAGACATTCGTTTTCTCCATCCGGTTAAGTTCCCTGATGAAACCCTGGCAGTCATACCACGAGACCTGTTCCAACGGAAATCTGTCTCCGCGACTGCTGAAATACGGCGGATCACTTTTCATGACAGCCGTCCACTGGCCCTGTGTCACCTGCGTCGTCTGCATGTAAAAAGGCTTTGTCAGTATCACCCGGTGCTGCTTCTCGTCGTCGAATCGACAGTCCTCACATATCGGACTCCCCATTACGAATGAGCCCGCAGGAATGAGAACGAAGGCCATTCCTATGGAGTTTTCTAAGGTTTTCGCCTCGACAAGATGCAAGTTCCCCATTTTCTTCACCTCTTCTTGCCGGTATCGGCAAGCCTGAGATCATAGGGCACCGGGATGGAGATATAATTTCTTGAAGAGATGAGAAGTTCCCTGAGGTGACGGAACAACCAGGGGAGGTAAGAAAGAAGATTAACTCAATGATATGCTGCGAATCACAATTGTGTGAGAGCTGCTCTTTGATAGACGAAAGGGCACTGCCTCACCGGCTATGTTATGTATAGAATTTATACCATAAACTGCCGCCCGGTGTCAAAAGAAGTCTCATCCGTTTGGAAGTAAGAAGGGGACGTTGTCACCTTTGTGACAACCATCCCCAAAGTGTCCAAAGTATTTCAGCAGATCCTTTTCCTTTTCAGGCAAAAAACAAGACCTGACCCCTTTATATGTGATATTATAACGACACCCTGGGTCAAAAAGACTTTTTTCAAAGGTAATGCGCCATGGTTTCAGTGAGCCATATACTCATACTTTTGATTATCGCCGTCGCAGCGGTCCTTTTCGTCACCGAAAAGCTGCGGGTTGACGTTACCGCCATGTGCGTCCTCGCCATGCTCCTCATCTTTCAGCTCATAAAACCGGAGCAGGCATTGTACGGATTTGCAAACACCGCAACGGCAACGGTTGCCGCCATGTTCGTTCTGAGCAGCGGGCTGGTGCGGACGGGCCTTGTCGATTGGCTGGCACGGCATCTCGACCGGTTTGCCGGCAGGGGCGAACGGAGGTTGATCCTTGTCCTCTCCATCACCGTCGCCGTCCTTTCGGCCTTTATTGTCAACACGGCAACGGTGGCCATCCTGATCCCTGTCGCCGTCATCCTTGCGAAATCCCGCAAGATAGCACCCTCCCGCGTGCTGATTCCCCTTTCCTTCGCAAGCCAGTTTGGAGGCGTCTGCACCCTGGTCGGCACGTCCACCAACATCCTGGTCAATTCGATGGCCGTGGAAAGCGGCCTCAAACGTTTTGCAATGTTTGAATTCGCGCCGCTGGGAATCGTTCTGGCGATTGTCGGAATTGCCTTCCTGGCAGTATTTTCCGGCATACTGATTCCAAAGCGAAAGGGAGCGGACGAACAGCTCGACAAATACAGGCTTGCCGATTACCTGGCGGAGATGAGAGTTACGGGAGGATCAACTCTGGTCAACAAAAGGTGGCGGGACATGATGGAGAAAGGTATTCGGGACATCGATCTCATCAAGATCATCCGGGGCGATAAAGCGACATGGCGGGCTTCCGCAACACGTATCAGAGAGGATGACTGTCTGCTGGTCCACGGAAACGCGAACGACCTGATGAAGATGAAAAATAACTTCAGCCTCGAGATGAAAGCAGATACGGTTATCAATGACCAGAAACTCCGGTCTGACGAAATCGAACTCATCGAGGCGCTGGTTCCCCCGCGGTCAAGGCTGATCGGACGTACCCTCAGCAGCGCCGATTATATACGGCGGTACGGCTGCATGGTCCTCGCAATCCAGAGGCGCGGCAAGATCCTCCGTGACCGCCTCGTCGATATCAACTTTGACGATGGCGACACCCTCCTGATTCAGTGTGACAGGGAGTCGGTGAAGCGCATCATGAAATCGCAAGACCTGATCGTTACCAACGAGCTGACGGAACTCCATCTGAGAAAAAACCGGGCCGTCACGGCGCTGGCGATCTTTGCCTCGATCATTCTCCTGGTAACATTCAATGTTCTGCCGATCCTGGTTGCGGCGATCATCGGAGCAGTGGCCATGGTGCTCGGCCGCTGCATCACCATCGAAGAGGCCTACAAGGCGATAGACTGGAAAGTCATCTTTCTCCTGGGTGGTATTATCCCCCTCGGGCTTGCCATGGAACAGACGGGCACGGCCCAATGGCTCGCTGACAGTATGTTACACCCGCTGATTGAATGTGGCCCCGTGGCAGTGCTGGCATTTCTCTATCTTGTCACCGCAGTGCTGACCTCGATAATGTCGAACAATGCCTCGGCTGTCCTCCTGGTTCCCATTGCCCTGTCCGCCGCTGAAATCATGGGGGTCAGCGCCCGTCCTTTCCTGATTGCCATCACCTTCGCCGCGTCGACGAGTTTTGCCACACCGATCGGCTATCAGACAAATACCATGATTTACGCCCCCGGGGGATATCAATTCGCTGACTTTGCCCGTATCGGAGTGCCCCTCAATATCATATTCTGGATTATCACGGTGTTGCTTGCTCCGATTATATGGCCGTTTTAAACATGACGGCTTCGTAAAAAAACCGATCTCTGCGTTACGCTGCATCTCTCGTCACTGCGGCGTACCATAAGTACGCCTCATTCCTAGAGATTTGCAAGCCTTGATATCGGACTTTTTACAAAGCTGTCTGAATTTGGACTTTGCAAGTCCATCAAACATAAACGTTACGGAAAAGGATTCATACCATGACCCTTCAAATCGCACTGGTGCTGCTGATACTTGCCGCAACCATTTTTCTTTTTGCCACCGAACTCCTGCGGGTGGATGTCGTCGCCATCCTGATCATGGTGACCCTGCCCTGGCTCGGACTGGTGAAACCGGTAGAGGCATTTTCGGGCCTCGCCAGCAATGCCGTGATCGCCGTTATCGCTATCATGATCCTCGGTTACGGCGTCGATCGCTCGGGGGCGATGAACAGGATCATCCAGCCCATCGTGGCGGCGGCGAAATCGGATGAAAGGCGTTTGATAGGCCTC
>JAFGWZ010000135.1 GCA_016936905.1 Deltaproteobacteria bacterium
CCGGTTCACATACGTTAAGACTCCCTCCATATCTGTCTCAAATATGCCCTGTGGAAGGAGTTCCGCCAGGTCACGATACCGCTGTTCACTCTCCTTCAGGGCAATTTCGGCAAGCTTCTTCTCGGTAATATCAACGAGGGCGGTTTGTAACGCCGGCCTGCCCCCGTAGTCGATCCGCGCGCCGAAATCAATGACCCATCTCAACTCAGGGCCGTCGGGACCCTTGATGAATACACGATATTCAATCCTCGAGGCACGTTGAATCCGGCCCTCCAGTAGATCGTGATGCACTTTTATGAGCGCGTCCCGGTCCTCCGGATGGACCATCTTCCATAAATCGCCGCTCCCTAACGAGAGGAGTTCTTCCCTGGTAAAGCCTGATTCGCGGACAAAATAATCGTTGACAAAAACCGGGCGTTCGTCCTGGACGATAATGAGACCCTGGAGTGACTGGTCCACCAGGATCTTGTATGCTTCTTCGACTTCTTTCTTTTCGGTGATGTCGGCGATCACGACCCTGAGGCCCGAAGGCTTTCCGCCGGTCATGATAAGATTGGCGTAAACAATGGCGGGGAATGTGGTCCCATCGGTGCGGATTGCGGTGATCTCCGGTGGACGGGCTTTTTCACCGGCGAGGATCTTGCCGATTCGCTTTATAATCACCTCACGATCAAAATGATGGACATGATCAAAGACGTTCTTTTCTCCTAGCAGGTCCTCGTCGATACTGTAGCCCAAAAGTTTTCTGCTGTGCCAATTTGCGAAGAGAACCGTCCCGTCGAAATTGATCTCGATGACGGCCTGGGGGAGCAGATTGACGAGTTCCTCAAACCGGCCGTATTTGACCGAAGGAGATTTGGATGAGGGTACAGTTTCACCGCTTTTCCTAATTGACATAATCGTGCACCGTCTCTCCTGGATTGAATAGATATCGTGTCTGAATGAGTATCATTAAATGGAGCGAACCCTTATTAACCGGTTTCTTTCCGAGGAGAGATTCCTCCGGCTCTCCCCTTAACCTTATTCCCTGTCAACTGCGGGTGAGAAAAGAACGATACTGCATTACTGTTATACACTGCGCATCGCCATAAGGGGCGATGATATCAACCTGAGAGTTGTAATTTGTAACTTCAGCCGACTGCACAACGGTAATACTGCATGCAGACTATAATGAAACGTCCTATGCCTGTCAATAAAAAACCGGCCGAATACTCCCGCTTACGGGTAATAATACCTATCCTGTATATGCAATATGTATCATGTATCCCCGTATAAAATGTCCTCTCTCCAAATACGATATATACAACAGCCTCTTTACAAATTATGAAAGAATCTGCTACCTCTTGTGTAAAAAATATAGTAGTTGAGATGATTCATGGCATCACATCCAACGTCGGACCTTAAAGATTCCATCTATGACGGCATGTTCGCCAATGTGTTCGCGACGTTGACCGGCGGTGTCTTCCTGACGGAGTTTGCGCTTTTTCTGAATATGAACGAGTTCATGATCGGTCTGATCGCTTCCATGCCGTTTCTCGCCACCGTCTTTCAGCTTCCCGCCTCATTTGTCATCAGGAAAAACGGCCGTCGAAAATCAATTGCCTTATGGGGGGCCGCCCTCTAGCGGATACTGTGGATTCCCGTTCTGCTTGTCGTGTTGCTTCCTCTGACGGCGGGCACCAAAATGCTGGGCATAATGGTGCTGATATTTCTTTCGTATATCTTCGCCTCGGTCAGTTATGTATCTTGGTTGTCCTGGATCACCGATCTTGTTCCCGAAGGCATCAGGGGGCGCTTCTTCGGAACCAGAAACATGCTGAACGGCGTGGCAGGTATATTCTTTCTTATCATATTCGGGGAAATCCTTGACGTACTGCACGATCGTGCCTGGGGACCGCTCAATATCGGGTTCGGAATCACCTTTACCTTTGCCGTTATATTCGGACTGGTAAGCCTCGTGTTCGTAAACCGGATATCGGAACCGGAAGAACTGGATGGGGCCGGGGGTCAGCCGCTGGCAAATCGCCACGTTTTACAGCCCTTCCATGAAGTAAATTTCAGAAAATTCGTCACATTCGCCTTTTTCTGGAACTTTTCCGTCTATTTTGCCAGCCCGTTCTTTACGCTGTATCTTCTCCGCGACCTCCGGTTCAGTTAAGGGTTCGTCGCTGCACTGGGGATGGCGTCGGCCCTTGCCGACATCGTCGGTATGAGGACATGGGGTCTCTTGGCCGACAGGATAAAGAATAAAGGAGTCGTCCAGATCGCAGGATGGATCGCAATATTCCTTCCCCTAGCCTGGGTGACAGTCCGGCCTGACAACACCGTATTTGCCTTTTTTCTTCATGTCGTCGGCGGGGGCTTCTGGGCGGGAATCACTCTCTGCATGAATAATCTGCTTCTCAAGATATCCCCACGGCAAGACAGGACCTTCTTCTTTTCCATTCACAATATCACGGCCGGTCTCGGCGCCGCGCTGGGGCCTATCCTCGCCGGGTACCTCATCGAGCACATGAGCAGGACGAGCGTTCACCTCTTTTCATGGAATGTCGCCCCGATCCAGACGATCTTTATTATATCGACCGTCCTGCGGCTGTTGAGCTTCCAGTTGTTCAGACACATCGACGAACCCGAGGCGGTTCCGGTCGGACAGATCATCAGGGTATTGAGGAGTATTCGCGGACTGAACATGGCTTCCGGATTCAATTACATCCTCCACCCATTCATCGAAATATCAAGGTCTGATGAAAAAGATACCCCAGACGGGCCTTAAGTCTTTAGCTCGGTCCTCTCTGAAACTTATTCACGTTTAACAATGATCTTCCATTGGTCGATGATAGCATAACTTGGGTTCTCGTCCATCTCCGCGCAGATAGCCAGGGGTTGCTGCAGAACTGTCGAGAAAACCATTGGTTCGTCCGGCAGGGGTATCAGCGGCACATCCACATCCACCTGGATCAGATATCGATAGGGGTCCATGTTGCTGAAGAAGTATTCTATGAAGTCATGCTTTTCTTTATCCGTCATATCTGAGTCGTACTTTGCAAGCTGTCCGACGGAAGTATCTGCCGGTACCCAGCCATAGTTCGGCAGGTAGAACTGCGCCCAGAAGTGGTCGCCACAGCCGGTCTTCGGATTCGGGAAAAGCTGCATTCCGCCGGCGGCCCTTGCAGGGATGCCCATGGCTCGGCAGAGGGCGGCAAAGTACATACTCTGGGCGCCGCAGTCGCCATAGCCGTTCTGATGCACGAAAACCGATTCGGGGATATTCAGGGCATCGAGAGTTTCATGGGGCGTATAGCTGTAATCCAGGTCATAGACGATGTGATCATAGAATTTCTTGGCGATCAGGTAGGGATTGGTCTCGTCCCCGGCGATCTTTCCGGCTATTTTTTTGATTGCCGGAGTTACCGTGATATTTTTGTATGACGCGGTGTAGCGCTTGTACAGTTCACTGTCCTTATCGTACGTGCCTACATTCGACGGATCGACATTGAATTTCTCTTCATAGTGAATAAAGGTGAATTTCGCGCCGATTGTGAGATCGCCTTTTATCTCTTCGAGAGGGATCTCAAAGTAGGCGAGGCCGATATCGCCGTCGTTCTTGAGGGGATACTTGATATATTTTTCCGGATAGAGAGAAACAATCTTCAGATCCTGCTGGGCGGCGTTTACAAGAGGAAGGGGCATCCAGATTTTGAGGAGGCCTTTTTCGGCTAATTTGTCCCGGGGAATAACCGCTTCCCCCTCGGCGGAATATGAAAAAGGTCTCGTCAGGGTCTGCCCCGGCCTGAGGGCTGCCCGGTCGTTGATGAAGGGTCCCATCACCTCCATCAGTTTGCTCTGATGTCCCAGCGCGCCGGCTTCTTTCTTTATGCGAAACTCCGGATAGAGATGAAAGAGCGTATTCATGAAATGCTGGAAATAGTATGTCGTCCCTTCGATGGTCATGTTCGGCAGGCGGCCTCCTGCAATGACTTCATCGATCCTGCCATCGGTCGTTTCAGGATATTTTTCCTTGATCATCTTTTTCACGTCATCGACGGTATATGGATACGTGTCAGTGATATTTCTCATGCGTGTAAACGCATACCGGCACTGATCGACAAGCGTGCCGTTACCCTCTTTTACCAGAAGGGGTTTTGCCTTGTGGTACGCTTTATCGGCGGAAAGGTACTGTGCTTTCCCTTCAAACGTTTGGGCTTCTTTGAAGAGTTTTTCTCCCTGGGTGGCTTTCATGGCAGGCGCACAGGCAATCAGGGAAAATACTAAAAGAAATATGATACCCGTTGTCTTCTTCACTTTTGCCTCCTTTAATGCAGATGGTTCTGCTTTACATCAGTGATCGTCGGCGCATGCAGGCGGCGCTCCCGATAAAACCCTTCGTCGCGGATTTACCGGCCCTTCACGGGAAAGGAAGGATGGACCGGGTATTCCCGCGGATGTTTCTTAAGCTCTTCAAGGGCGATTGCGATCGCTTTTTCGAGCTGAGGATCCCTGCCGTCTTCCATGAAAGCAGGCAGCTGTTCCACTTCCACGTCAGGGTGCGCTCCCTCGTTTTCGACGATCCACCTGCCGCCGTCCCAGGCGCCGAAATCAGGGGCTGTGATGTACCCGCCGTCCATCAGCCGGGGGTACCCCAGAGAGCCCACAAGCCCGCCGCCGGTACGTTTCCCCACAATAGTGCCCAGCTTCAGTTTGTTGAATATCCACGGAAAGAAGTCTCCCCCGGAGAAGGAAAACTCGTTGATGAGGAGAATCTTCGGCCCCGGAATATATGCCTGCGGGACCCGTATGGGCGCTCCGTGGCGGGTGGTAAAGTGAGCTATATCCCTCCGGCTGAGGATCTCGACATAGTAATCGGCAAACTGCCCGCCACGATTGAATCGGTCGTCGACAATGATGGCGTCTCGATCGGACTGGGGGAAAAAGTACCGCTTGAAATAATCGTGCCCGCTGACGGTCGTATCGGGAACGTTGACATAGGCAACCCTCCCATCGGTCGCCTCGGTGACTTTTCTGATGTTTCCCTCCACCCAGTCGCGGTTTCTCAGCGCTCTCTCATCGGCGATGGGAACAACGGAAACGGTCCGTGCCTTTTTGCCGTCCGCCCGCGGACCGACGGTGAGTTCGACAATCTTTCCGGCCTTGTTTTCAAATAACCGATAGATGTTCATATCGGCGGCAAGCCCTTTACCGTCGACTTTCAGAATATAATCGCCGGCGTGGACGTCCACCCCCGGTTCAGAAAGGGGCGATCGGAGCCCCGGATTCCAGTTCAAGCCGCCCAACACCTTGGCACAGCGGTACCGCCCGTTTTCAACGGCATAATCCGCCCCGAGGAGTCCGACGGGAATCGTTTCTCCCCGCCGGTAAAAATCGCCTCCCATAACGAAATGGTGCCCCACCGACATCTCGCTGAGCATCCACGACAGGAGCCTGTTCAGGTCGCTGCGGCACGTGAGGGCGGGAAGGAACACGGCATATTTCTTTCTCGTGGCGTTCCAGTCGACACCGTGCATACCGGGGTCATAGAAATAATCACGGTTGATCCGCCACGCCTCGGCGAACATCTGTGACCATTCCCGCCGGGGATCGATGAAGATCTCAACTGACGCCGTATCAATTGCCCCTGCCCCCGCCTCCATGCCGGTGGCTACGGACACGATACCCCATGTGTCCCCCGACCGGTAGAGGATCTTTTGCTTATCCGCCGACAGGAGGTAATCGTCGATGTTGCTGAGAATCGTCTCTTCCGCATGAGACGACAGGTCGAAGCGGCACAGTGCCTTTTTCCCGCCTGTCTGGCCTTTCAGATAAAAAACCATGCCCGCCGGTCCCGGTTGAAGCCTTTCATAATCATCCGCTGCGAGGGGAAACGCCATGATACGGCCGTCCATTCCTTCAAAATCGATTGAAACTTCCGCGGGCCTGGCGGGTTTTCTTTTCGCAGCAGTTTTTTTGCTTTCCCTGCCCTCTTCCTCATCACTTTGCTTCGCAAAGGGCGACGGCATGCCTTCATCGAGCACCACGAGATAGAGGGAGGTATGGATGTCCATGTCGTAGTTGGATTGGTCGAACCATTGCCGCCGCGGGCCTGCATCGGTAGAAGCGAGAAAGTAGAGAAACGCGCCGCCGTCATCGAAGACCGGCTCGGTAACGTCGCTCATCCCGTCCGTGACGGCATATGATTTCTTTTCTTTCATGGAATGGACGAACGCCTTCTGCATGTTTGCCTTCGTGTACAGCGTGTAGGCGATCCACCGCGAGTCGGGAGACCACGATGAGCCAATCCTCTGTGTGTCTCCGTATCGATACTCGGAAGCGACCTTCCTCACCTTTCCAGTTTTCACTTCCAGGACATAGAGGCTCCACGAATTGTCCGTAAAGGATATGTACCTGCCGTCGGGGGACCACACCGGCCGGGTGTAGAAGCCGGCGCCGGCAATACTGAATGAACGGGGAACCCCTTTCCCGTCCTGGCTGCTTATACAGAGCTCATATTCACCCGACGCGTCGGAGAAATAGGCGATGTATTTCCCGTCGGGAGACCATACGGGCCAGCGCTCGTTGACTCCCGGTGTGGCGGTGATGTTCCGCGCGTCGCCCTTCTTTTCGGGAACGGTAACGATGTCTCCCCGCATTTCAAATACGGCCCGTGCGCCCGATGGAGATACCGAGGCGAACCGTATAAAGTCGCCCCCCTTGATATACCGTCGGTGGACCTCCGGAAGGTCGCCCTTTACCGTCATTTTGATCGGTTCGCTTCTTCCCGTTCCGGGATTAAAGCGTTGGAGGATGCCGCTCTGTTCATACACGATGTTCCCGTCTGCAGCGGCTATTCCCTCAACGGGGAAATTTTCGTGGCACGTGAGCTGCTTAATTTCCTTGGATTTCGTGTTGTACGAGAAGAGATTGAACTCGCCGTTTCTGTCGGAACGGAAGTAAATCCTGTCGTCAACCCAGAGAGGGTTCACATCGTTGCACCTCCCTTGGGGCTGAGGAATCTTCACGACACAGCGGTCATCGAATGTATACAGCCATATTTCCGATATCGCCCCGCCGCGGTAGCCCTTCCAGACATCGAAAAAAACGCCGGGCAGCGGGTTATACGCAATGGCTTTCCCGTCAGGGGAATACGACGCGTGGAAGGCGTTGGGAATGGGAAGTTTTTCGGGGAACCCGCCGTTCAGGGGAACGGTGAAAAGCTGAAAATAATAATGAGTGAAAGTGCCCCGGGGAGACGAGAAGAGCACCGCCGTACCGTCGGGCGTAAACCCCTGTACGATATCTTCGGACGGATGCCAGGTAAGCCGTTTTGGAATCCCGCCTTCACGGGAAACGATGTAAACATCGTTGTTCCCGTGCATCGTGGCGCTGAAAGCGATCATACTGCCGTCCGGCGAGAATGCCGGTTTGTGCTCGACGCCTCCGGCGAAGGTGAGACGGCGGACGTGGGAACCGTCCAGGTCTGCAATCCAGATATCTTCCCCGTAGACGAAGGCAATATAGCTCCCGCTGACTGCGGGCCGGCTGACCAGCAGCGTCGTATCATTCCCCGTAACAGTTGCGATTGATATTCCTGGGATAACGGTCAATACGGCGGCAATAAACAACAGCTTTCTGAACGTGGGCATACTCATGTGCTCCTCCTCGTGACGGATCATTGCCGTGAAGGCTTCGGCGCTCACACACCGACGGTGATAAGCGCACCGGCAGGCAAGGCTTTAATTATCGAACAGATAAGAACCTGTTCCGGCAGGTCGTGTCTAGTAACAGGGAAATCGATTATCCGAGGTGAAATTATACGGAGAATGATCGGGTGTGTCAACGAGTTATCAAAGCGGGGTAATGTATCATATAAAATCAATCTTGACTTTATCAGTCATCACGGGTTATCTTTTTTGTACCATTCCTCACATTTCTAAATAACCATGCAGCCTGCCATGAGGAGGCCGATCACGTGGTTCGGTACATCTTTAAACTCGTAAGGGTCATGCATTCCGATACGGACCCGCGGCAGATCGCCCTTGGCTTTGCCCTGGGGATGATCCTGGGCCTCACGCCCCTGGCGAGCATCCACAACATACTCATTATTCTGTTCATCCTTGTCCTGAGAACCAATATCAGTTCCGCCATCATATCCTGGGCTTTCTTCAGTCTCTGTGCCGTCATACTTGACCCGCTGTTTCATCAAATCGGCATGGCTATCCTCGTCAAGGTAAATATGCTCGAGGGGGTATGGACCGCTCTCTATAACGCACCGTTGATTCCCTATACCCGATTTAACAACAGCATCGTCATGGGGAGCCTTATTTTTTCACTTGTCATCTTCTATCCCGTTTACCGGGGCGGGACATTCCTGGTCATTGAATATCGCGATATCTTCATGGAACGCCTTAATCAATGGAAGGTAGTCCACATTATCAAGGCTTCGAATCTTTACAAACTGTACTCACGATATAGTGAGCTCAAGGGGTAGCCCCGATGAAAATGATCCGATGGGGAGGTCTTATTACGTTTATCGTCATTATCGGGCTGATTGCCGCTTTTGACCTTTTTTTTCTCGACACCATCATTGAAAAATCCCTTGAACGCCAGGGAAGCCTTATTGTGGGCGCCCGTGTCGATATCGGCGAGCTGGATTTCAGTCTTTTCGACCTTCACCTTGCAATC
>JAFGWZ010000136.1 GCA_016936905.1 Deltaproteobacteria bacterium
AGCGGGCAATTGAAATCGGGACGTCTATACTTGAAGCCCCCCTTGAGGCGCTCCGGATGACGAAACGGTTTCTCATGGATAATGAAGGGCGGGGGATGGAAGAATCGTTCAGAATCGAGCACGATGAAGTGTTTCAGACAATCATCAGGAAAAGGATATCGCCCCCCGAGAAAAAGAAATGAGAGGTCCTGTTGTCCCGTCATCGGTACCACACACCATAAAAGGAGGGATAGAGGCATGAAACTCGAAAACGTGATGCTTGAAAAGTCCGACCACATCGCGACGATCACCTTGAACCGTCCCGATGCATTCAACTCATTCAACTTCGACCTCGGCAACGATCTTGTAACCGCCCTGGAGGCCTGTACCGACGACAGCGATGTCAAGGTCGTCGTCATCACCGGATCGGGAAGGGCCTTCTGTGCCGGCGGCGACCTGGTTCTGTTCCAGAAATCTTCCGATATTTCAAACACATTGAGGCAGGTCATAAAGATACTGAATACGGGCATCATGGTAATGCGGAGGATGTCACAGCCGATTATCGCCTCGATCAACGGGGCGGTGGGCGCCGCGGGGATGAGTATCGCCGCCGCCTGCGATCTCAGGATATGCGCATCGTCCGTAAATTTCAAACAGGCATACACCTCGGTGGGACTCGTTCCCGATGGCGCGTGGACCCTGCTGATCCCACTATTGATCGGTCTCGGCAAGGCATCGGAACTGGCCCTACTCGATCCAGTGTTCGACGCATACAAGGCGCTGGAAATGGGCTTTGTCAATCAGGTTGTCGAGGATTCGGTACTGAAAAAAGTAACCTATGATACGGCATCACGGCTGGTGAAAGGACCGTCGCTGGCCTTCACCGTCGTCAAGGAAAATCTGAACAATGCCATGCTGGGATTTCTTGAACGTCAACTCGAACTGGAACGGCGGGGAATGACTATGATCGGGAAAACCGCCGATGCCCGGGAGGGGATATCGGCATTCCTCGATAAGCGAAAACCGGTCTTCAGGGGGGAATAAACGATGGAGGCTCGACGCCGGTGATACAGGAAATCGGAGATCATTTTTTCATGCTCACGCTACCCATGCCATTTCGTCTCGGCCACGTCAATATTTTTGCCATTATACACCATAAAAGGGTCTTCCTGTTCGACACGGGGATACATTTCCCCCAGACGATGCCGAAACTGGAGGAATTCCTGAATGAGCTCCACCTCTCGCCCGCCCGCGTGGACCGCATCTTCATAACCCATTACCACGCCGATCACTGCGGTGTCGCCGGAGAAATCAAGAGAATGTCCGGCGCTCAGATACTGGCTTCACACGCTGGGAATGAAATCAGGCAGTCACAGAAAAACGAAGGCGATGTGATAGCAAAGATACGGCACTTCTACCATGAGCATGGAATGCCCGCGGATCTGATCCACGCCCTGACCGAACTGTTCCGTCATTTCAGGAAGGCAACGGTGCCGTTCGACGTGGACGTCTGTCTCGACGACGGAGAAATCTGTTCAATCGGCGACAGGTCCTTTAAATGTATTACCACGCCTGGGCATTCGCGGGATCACATGTGCTATTACTTTCCCGGTGAGGGAATCCTGCTTGCCGGCGATCATGTCCTTCCCGACATTACCCCGAACCTGAGCCCCGATCTCTTCGACCGGACCTTCAGGCCGCTCAAGTGTTTCCTCGACTCGCTGGCCCGTATCGAGAATCTTCCCGTTTCAAAGGTGTTTCCGGCTCACGGCTCGCCCTACACCGACCTCACGGGACGGATACAGGCCATCAGAAAGCACCATGAGGAAAGAAAACGTCTGACACTCCGGGCTTTGGAACATGGGGAAAAGACAACCTTTCAGGTGTCCCATGACATCTTCGGAACGGATCTGAAGGAATTCGACGAGTTTCTCGCCCTCAACGAAACGTATGTCCATATTATTGAACTCGTAGAGGAGGGGCTGGTCGAAGAGATTCACCGGGGAGAACTCATCTCATATTTAGGAATTGATTCTCACACCGTTATAGGATAAGTGAATGAAACCGTTGCCGGTTCACCCAGCGGCGGAAGCGAACGGGCCTCGAATTATTATGGAAACAATCCCTCTTTCAGTGGCAATCATAACCATGAATGAAGCGGACAATCTGCCGCACTGTCTTGAAAGCGTCGCATTCGCCGATCAGATCGTGGTGGTCGACTCAGGAAGCACCGACGACACACGGGATATCGCCACCGGTTTCGGCTGCCACGTATTTGTCGAAGAGTGGCGCGGATTCGGCCGTCAGAAGCAGGCGGCCATAGACCATTGTTCCCATCGATGGGTGCTTCTCCTCGACGCGGACGAGCGGATACCTCCGGCAGCGGCATCGGTAATACGACAGATCGTCCTGTCCGATTCCGACGAGGCGGCAGGGTATCGTTTCCCCCGAATGAATTTCTTCCAGGGACGGTGGATGAAACATATCTGGGGTGGCGACCGTGTTGTCAGGCTTTTTCAGAAAAGCCGCAGCGCCATGACGAACGCACGGGTCCACGAGGCGGTTGAAGTTGACGGGCCGGTAAGGGATCTCGATGTGCCGATCGAGCACTATACGGAAAGTAATCTCAGTAAACTGCTGTTGAAGATCGATCATTATTCAACTCTGGGGGCCCAGGAGGCCTTCGATGAGGGGAAGAAGGCATCCGCATGGACGGCGGCCGTCCTGGCATGTCTCGCATTCTTCCAGAGTTACTTTTTAAAGTTGGGAGTTCTCGATGGTCATCAGGGGCTGACCCTGTCGATCACTGAATCGGTGAATAAATTTTTTAAATACGCAAAATTATATCAACTCTGCCGTCGACATGAATAAGAACAGGAAACACCTGTCCCTCCTCGCTCTGCAGACAGCAACGTCTCACCCGCACCACCGAAAGGCGATGGTAACGACAACTCCGCCGGTATGAAAGAATAACCATGGATATATCGATCATCATTGTCAACTGGAACACGGAGGCACTCCTCCGGAACTGTTTGAAATCGGTCTACGATACCATGGGCTCACTGCAGTGTGAAATCATCGTGGTAGACAACAATTCCCACGACCGGTCGGTTTCGATGGTCAAAGAAGAATTTCCCGACGTTGTCCTTATTTCCAACAGTGAAAATCGGGGATTCGCCGCGGCGAACAATCAGGGATTCGCCGTCATGCAGGGAAGATACGCGCTGCTCCTCAACAGTGATACGGTGGTGATCAGCCGTGCGGTCCATGAATTGCTGTCCTTCATGGAATCCAATCCCGATGCGGGGATGGCGGGGGGGCAGCTCCTGAACGAAGACGGAAGCAGGCAGAATTCGATCGCCAATTTCCCGACGCTCCTCACCATGTCGACCAATCTATCGCTCCTCGAGTACCTCTTCCCCGGGACATTTCCCAGCAAACGGTATGACCACCCGGACCCCATCGAGATCGAGTCGGCCGTCGGCGCATGTCTTATGGTAAGGAAGGAAGCAATGGACACGGTGGGATGGTTCGATGAAGGATATTTCTTTTTCTTCGAGGAAACCGACTGGGCACACCGAATGCGTCTTGCCGGGTGGCGTGTCTACCACGTCCCGGCCGCCCGTGTTATTCACTTACAGGGGCAGAGCATCGGTCACAACGTCGGCTCACGGATTCAATTTTATCGGTCCCGGTATCGATTTCTCAGAAAATGGCACGGCCCTGTATACAACGGGTTCATGGGCGCCGTCATCGTCGGCCGGCTTGTGGTCAACTGGTTGTTCACGCTGCTTGCCACGGCGGCGACAGTCTTCATGAACCGGTCATTGAGGGGGAAACTGGCGGTCTACTCCCGGCTGATCCTCTGGCATCTGAAAGGATGTCCCGATCCCGGCTTACCACCGTCGTGAGGCTATTGAAAAACACCCGCCTGCTGCGTTCCCCTCAGCCTTTGTCCCCCTGCGACGTACTAATAGTACGACTCACTCCTCAGGCTTTCGGGAGCCTTGCATCCGGGCATTTTTGAACAGCCTCATGTTTGTTTTTTCAACGGCCTTTCGTAACATCATGGCCGTCCCTGTAAAAAGGATCAAAGAATAAAAAGATTCCCCGTGATGACGAGGGCAAAAGGCATTCGGAAGTACCATTCTACCGGTCGATGCTCACCGCCTCATCGATCAGCATAATCGGGATGTCGTCTTCGATCCGGTACATGACCCTGCACCGGTCGCAGATCAGCCCGTCCTTTGTTTCATTGAGGTAGATATCTCCCTTGCATTTGGGACATGCCAGAATGTCGAGAAGTTCCTGACTTACCGTCATGGCGTTCCTCCCTGATTCGGATACATCCCCGTTCCTAAAAAAACCGGGAATACCCGATGGCGATAAAGTTGTTGTTAATGCCCACATTCGGGTTTTCAAAGCCGCAGTTCGACAGGTGCCGGAACCGGTACTCAAGATCGACGGACGATTTCTCAGTGAGCATCAAGGAACATCCGGCGCCGATCGTATCGGAAAAGATAAAGCCGTTCGCCTGGTCCTGCGACTTGACGGTGATGAAATGAGGCCCTACGGACCCCATGACGTACCAGGAAAAACGATCCGTCACGGCATACCGGTACTTGACCCCGACACCCACACCCAATTCAACGTCCGTCTCGGGATTGAACACCGGGTTGACCTGGGGTTCGATATACGCCGAAAACGTTCCGCGGTATTTTTCAAGGCCCGGGAAAACCTTTTTGAGATCCCATCCGACACGCCAGATAAGTAAAATCGGATTATAATACCCCTCGGCGATGCTCCCGGACCCGACCCCGACGACAACACCCGATTCATTGATCAGCTCCTTATAGGGAAAATGAGTGTCAGCATCACCGGCATATACCTGAGCTGCGAAGATCAGGACGAACACCGCCACCACGTTTATCAACGTCACACCACATCGAACAGAGTACTTGAACGTCATGCCATTCACCACTTTCACTACCTGCACAGGTTTTTTACCGCCTCGAAGACCTCCTCAACGGTGATTTCAGTCATACAACGCATCGAATTGCATTTTTTCAGGAAACAGGGGCTGCACGGCATATCTTTTCGAACAACACAGTGTCCGATACCATACGGCCCGGTCCGGGAAGGATCGGTGGGCCCGAAAAGGGCAACCGTCGGGGTACCCATCGCCGCGGCAATGTGCATGGGACCTGAATCGGTCGACACCACCACCGACGCCCGCTTGTAGAGACAGGCAAGGTCCTGCAGTGTCGTCTGCCCCTCGAGGCTCTCCGACGGCTGTTCCATCCGTGATCTGATATCGTCGATGACAGTATCGTCTGTACCTCCCGTAAAGACAACAGCGGTGTCCAGTTCGGTGACGATCCTGTCGCACAGCCGGGCAAACCCCTCGTTGGTCCATAGCTTCGTTTCCCAGTATGCCACCGGGTTAATTGCCACAAAGGGCTCCCCTCTGTCAATACCATTCGTCCGTAAAAGCGCCGTTACCCGGGCATCGATGTCCGGATCGGCAGGAATAGGAAACTCAGGCGTGCCGACATGGCCGCCAAGGTACCGGATGAAATCGAGGTACCTGTCCACCGCATGCTTCGTCATATCTTCGAATATTTTCTCGGTGAGAAACAGGCCGCTGAGTTCCTGCAGGCTGTCATAACCGAGCTTCCTTTTTCCCCTGCTCAGCAGGACAATGACGGAGCTTTTCAACAGCCCGTGAAAATCGATCACCAGGTCGTACCGGCGGTCCCTCAGCTCCGACAAAAAGGACCGAATCTCCCGCAGAGTATCCTTGCCATGGCGCAACGCCATCAGATCGCTGACCCATCGTTTGCGCCTCGAAACAAGTACCCGGTCGACGAGGGGATGATTCATTATCAACCCGGAGGAGGCCTCTTCGACGACCCAGGTGATATGCCCGTCCGGATAGAGTTTTCGGAGCTCCACGACGGAAGGGAGGGTGTGGACGACATCGCCGATGGCGCTGAGCTTCACGATAAGGATATTCATTCGTCCAGATCCTTCATGATCCAGATAACCGCGTCGAGAATATCCCTGGCAACGTATGCCGCCGTTCCGGCATGGACGACGTTCTGGCCGTATCCCGTTTTGACCAGAAGGGCCTTCTCGATTCCGGCGTTGTGTCCCGCCTGGAGGTCTTTGATCATGTCGCCTACCATGTACGATCCGGCGAGATCGATCTGCAGCTCTTCCGCGGCACGGAGCAGCAGCCCCGGTTTCGGTTTTCTGCAATCACAGGAGATTTTGTAGGGCCCCCTTCCATACACGGGATGATGCGGGCAGTAATAGAAACGATCGATGAATGACCCATTCTCTTTCAGCAGTTCATTGATCCGGCGGTGAACGGTATCGACGAACTCCTCACCGAAAAATCCCCGGCCGACCCCCGATTGATTGGTGATAACGATCGCCTTCATCCCGCTTTTATTGATCAGCCTGAGGGCTTCATAGGTTTCGGGGAATATCTTCAGTTCTTCGAGGCGGCTGAGATACCCCACTTCTTCATTAATCGTTCCGTCCCGATCCATAAAAACGGCTCTGTGTTTTTTCATTCGACGTACCTCTGTTCTCGACGGATGTAAACAGATTTCTGTGCATAAATCAAATGGATGTTCATGCCGACGGGACACCGCCGTTCATCGACCGCCGCCCTATCCGGTCGGCCAGGAGCATCCGGGCATGATGATACACATCATGTACCCCGATGACCTCCATACATCTGAAATCGGTGGGACATACCTTCTTGAGGCAGGGGCTGCAGGAGACATCCCTGTGAACGATAACGCTTCGATCTCCCACCGGGGACGTTGTCCGGGGATTCGTCGATCCGAAGATCGCCACCAGGGGTATATCCAGGGCGCCTGCAAGGTGCATGAGGCCCGAATCGTTTGATATGAAAAGGTCACACCGGGAAATGGCGGCGATCGCCTCTTTCAGTGTCGTTTCGCCGGCGAGACTGATAAGGTGATGCCGTGCGTGTTCCTGGACCGACGTTGTCGCCGGCCGGTCGGCTTCGCTTCCGAAAAGGATAATCCGTGCAGAAAACTCATCGGCGAGGGCATCCGCAACGGCGGCAAATCTATCGGGAAACCACATCTTGGCGGGGCCGTATGTTGCGCCAGGCGCGATTCCGACGATGATGTCGGTCCTTTCAACATGGTGGCGCCGCAGGATCCCGTCCGCCTCCGAACGACAGGCATCGTCAACGGCGAGGTTGATGCTCACGCCGGACGCCGTGAATCCGAGGGCCTTGACCATTTCGAGGTAGTAATGGATCTGGTGAACCGTTCTCACCTCTTTTGTCCTTCGGACCGAGTGGGTCAGCAGCAAACCCCGGCCGTCTGAGTTGTACCCGCCCCTGATGGGAATGCCGGCCAGCCATGTTATGATAGCCGCTTCTATGGCATTCTGGAGGAGAATCGCCCCGTCATAACCGCCTTTCCTGATCTCCCGGGCCAGCCTGATAATCCCTGTCGTTCCTTTATGATCGCCCATACGTTCGTATGGAATAACAGCGTCGACGTCCCCACAGATCCGGTACAGTTCGGCTACCCATGGTTTCGCGAGAACGCTTATCTTTGCGCCGGGACAGGTCTCACGAATCGCCGCAACGGCAGGGAGCGTCATGACCACATCGCCGATCCAGTTGGTCCCCCGAATCAGTATGTTTTTCAGATCTTCGGGAATTAACGGTTTTGTGCGCCTGACTCTCATTTACGTCTCTATCTGACTTTTCTTGGTCTTCCATCGCTGGTGAATCCAGAAATACTGATCGGGATACTGCCTGACCATATCTTCTATGACACGAGTGAAATTCTGAGTTGTATCAAAGATGTCCCGTTCATAAACGCCCGTTCTTGATACCTCAATCTCCTTGTTGATGACGATCCGATATCTCCCGTTTTCCTGTCTGATGATGAACGCCGATACGACAGGCGCACCTGTCTTCAGAGCAAGGTCAGCGAATCTCCTGGTCGTTGAGGCAGGCCGCCCCAGAAAATCGACGAAGACCCCTTCCTTCCAGGCAACGTTCTGATCTATGAGGATGCCGATCATCTCGTTGCACCCCAAGAGCTCAACAATCCTTTGAAACGCTCCCCCCTTCGGGATCACCTTATGCCCGGTAAAACTCCTGAACCAGGCAACAAAGTTTTCAAGAACCGGGTTATCCAGTGCACGATAGACGATGGTCACTCTCATGTTTTTTAACCCGAAACAGGCGGCAAGCAGTTCCCAGTTTCCGAAGTGGCCGGTGTAAAAGAGAATGCCCTTCTTCTTCGCCCGGGCCTTTTCATAGTTTTCCAGGCCTTCGAAGGTCACCCAGTTCGACATATTTTCCACTGTCAGATTCGGAATCTCGAAGAATTCCGCCGCCACTGTTCCCATGTTACGATACACATTCTTGGCTATGCCGATGATTTCCGACAGGTTCTTTTCCGGAAAGGCCCGGACGAGATTGTGCACCGTGATGATACGATGTTTTTCCGAAACGTGATAAAAGAGAAAAAAGAGCGCGCGGAATAAAAACACCCGCACCCTGAGAGGGATCAGCCCGAAGGACAGCAGTATGATTCTCGTGGATAATGTCTTTTTCATGTTTCAAGCAGCTTCCTGACCAACGATTCGAAGTGTTCCCCGGCGGAGGGGAAGATTTCCATATCGATTCTCAGCATGAAAACATCATGAAGGAACTCGGGAAAATCGGCCAGCTTTATTCCATCCTTTTCCGTTGTCACGATAATATCCGCCGACACCCGGCCGGCGGCATGGCGGATCGCCTCGATGTCATCACGCCGGTACGAGTGATGATCGGCGAAGGGAATAAATGATTCAACCTGCCCGCCTATCGATGCGACGGTCCGCCTGAAATCACCGGGATCGGCAATTCCCGCGAAGGCAACGATTTTTTTCCCCTTC
>JAFGWZ010000137.1 GCA_016936905.1 Deltaproteobacteria bacterium
CAAGGATATAAAGTCCGCTCAGCAGGTCAAGGCCATGAGGGACTTCGCAAAAGAGCAGGGGATAAAGTATTACTTCGAGGGCGGTGAAGCCGGTATCGGCCATGTGATTCTTCCGGAAAAAGGTTTCGTCCTTCCGGGACAGGTGGTCATCGGTGCGGACAGCCACACCTGCGCCTACGGAGCGCTCGGCGCCTTTTCGACGGGTGTCGGCAGCACAGACCTCGGGGCCGTCATGGCAACAGGTGAAATATGGCTGAAGGTGCCGCCGACGATCAGATTCGAATACGGCGGCACCATGGGGCCGTGGGTCCAGGGGAAGGATCTCATTCTCCATACGATCGGCCTGATAGGCGTCGACGGCGCCCTCTACAGCACCATGGAGTTCACCGGTCCCGTCATCAGGGATTTGCCTATGTATCAGCGGTTTACCATGACCAACATGGCCATCGAGGCGGGAGCGAAAAACGGCATCATCGAGCCGGATGAGACAACTCTGGCCTATGTCCGTGAACGAGCGGCAGGAGAATTCACAACGGATTTCAGTGACCCGGATGCCCGGTATGAACAGATAATTTCCATTGATGTTACAGGAATGAAACCTCAGGTTGCCGTTCCCCATTCGCCGGCAAACGTGGGACCCGTGTCCGATCTGCCCGTTATCGCCGTCGACCAGGTCTTCATCGGTTCGTGCACAAACGGATGGCTTGAGGATTTGAGGAATGCAGCCAGTATCCTGAAAGGAAGAAGCGCAGCCAGGGGGGTTCGACTGATCGTGATACCCGGTTCCCCGTGGATCTACCGGCAGGCCATCCGCGAAGGGCTGATCGAAATCTTCCTTGACGCGGGAGCGGTGATCGGGCCGCCCTGCTGTGGCCCCTGTCTGGGGGGCCATATGGGAATTCTCGCTGAGGGCGAGAAGGCGGTATCGACGACGAACCGGAATTTTGTGGGGAGAATGGGACATCCCAAAAGTGAAGTCTACCTGTCGAATCCGATTGTTGCGGCCGCGACCGCCGTTCTCGGAAGAATCGGCGGGCCTGACGAACTGTGAGGTTGAGGGCATCTCCCCGCTCGTTCGTTTGCCACACTCAAATTATCAAAAAATGATGGTCTCGCAAAGTCGAAAAAGCCTTTCATGTCATTTCGACCGGAGGGAGAAATTTTAAATTAAAAGTCGCATGTCATTCCGAACCGACGCAGGCGCGTGAGGAATCTGAGATCTCTCGCTTTGCTCGGGACATGGATTTCTCATCCCGATCAATCGGGATTGGAAATGATACATTGATCCGACTTTTTCGACTTCATCAAAAAATACAAACAGGACGAGGGGTCTGACGTAAATGAAAGTACAGGGTAAAGTCTGGAAATTCGGCGATAACATTGATACGGATTTAATACTTCCCGCTCAGTATCTTAACATAACCGATGGGGCTGAGCTGGCAAAGCTCTGTTTTTCAGATCTGAGGCCGGAGTTTGCCCTGAGTGTTTCACCGGGTGATATCGTGGTCGCAGGGAAAAATTTCGGGTGCGGATCGTCACGGGAGCATGCCCCCCTGGCGATCAAGGTGGCGGGAGTGAGCGTAATCGTGGCAAAGAGTTTCGCCCGGATATTCTATCGAAACGCCTTTAACATCGGGCTGGTCCTCATTGAATCGGAGGAAGGGGCCGACGGCCTTTCAGACGGCGACACGGCGGCAGTTGATATCGCCACGGGAGAAATCAAAAACCTGGGTGACAATGAAACGTATTACGCAAAGCCGATCCCCGAATTCATGCGGGAATTCATCAGTGCCGGGGGGCTTGTGGGGTATATCCGTAACAAGAAACTGAAAACAGGAGTGATCAGCCGTACCGAGCCATGAAAGGCTCCGCCGTTCCTGAATGGAGAATGATCAAGCAAAAGAGATTACAATGGGAAAGGATAGGGAGAAGGAATGGGATTGAAGAAAGAGTATGACATTGCAGTTATTCCGGGAGACGGAACGGGGCCGGAGGTAATGGCCGAGGCGGTAAAGGCGATGGAGGCTCTCGCTGAAACGGGAGGGCCGAAATGCCATTTTGTTTACTACGACCTCGGCGGCGAGCGATACCTGAAGAAGGGTGAATTGCTTCCCGAATCGGTTGTATCTGAACTGAGGCAGATGGACTCCATCTGTCTTGGGGCGATCGGGCACCCCGACGTTAAACCGGGCATACTGGAACAGGGGGTTTTATTAAGGCTCCGGTTTGACCTTGACCTGTACATTAACTTGAGGCCGGTGGTACTGTTTCCCGGCGTGGATACCCCCCTGAAGGACAAGGGTCCAGATGATATAGATTTTGTTGTCGTGCGGGAGAACACGGAAGGCCTCTATGCGGGCAGCGGCGGCTTCCTGAAAAAGGGGACAGCGGACGAAGTGGCCATTCAGGAATCTGTCAACACCCGGAAAGGGGTGGAACGATGTATCCGCTATGCCTTTGAGTACTGCAGGAAGAGGAACAGAGAGAAGAAATTGACCCTCTGTGGAAAAACAAATGTTCTTACCTATGCCTTCGATCTCTGGGAACGGGCTTTTTATGAGTGCGGCAGGGATTATCCCGACATCACCACCGATTATGCCCATGTGGACGCAACATGCATGTGGATGATCAAGAATCCCGAGTTCTTCGATGTCATCGTCACAGATAATATGTTCGGTGACATTATTACCGACCTTGGTGCGATGATCCAGGGAGGCATGGGAATTGCCGCCGGCGGAAACATCAATCCGGAAGGAACGGCCATGTTCGAGCCCATCGGCGGTTCCGCTCCGAAATATACGGGATTGAACAAAATCAATCCCCTGGCGGCTATCTGTTCCGTTCAGATGATGCTGGAACATCTCGACGAAGACGAGGCTGCCGCACGGGTCTTTGATGCCGTTGCCAACGTGGTGAAAAATGACATCACAACCCTTGACGCGGGAAGGATGGGACACGGGACGAAAGAGGTAGGAGATCTGGTTGCCGGCTATATAAGAAAAAGCGCGGGAATGTCCTGAGCTTCCTGCAATATTTTCGACGACCTGTGATAATGTAAAGCCGTTTGTGCATATAATGATCCCCATGTGGACGGGCATCAGCCCCGACATGGGGATCTTTTTATTGTTTTTTCTGGATTGGGTGACATTTCTACAGCCCGGTTCCGATGATCTAATCCTTGACAGACTCCGCGCCTTCTTTTAAACTTTTTGGAAACTATCCGTTTTTCCTGAATGAATGGTAATGTCAGAAAGTGGGGTAACGTCTTTTTAATTATTGAACGGGGCAAGCGAGGACAGAAGGAATGGAAGATAAAAAAAGGCGGAAATACATGCGGTTGACGGACAATGAAGAAATAAACCGGCTGCTGAGTACGGTGGTTTCATCCGTCAAGGATTTTACGGAAAGTCAATTCGAACATATACGAAGCCTGACACAGATCGGCGCCGCCCTGTCGGCGGAGAGTAATATTGACCGGCTGCTTGAAATGATCCTTGAAGAGGCGCGGCGATTTACAAATGCGGACGGCGGAACGCTTTATATCATGAGTGATGACGAAAAGAGGCTTCACTTTGCGATTGTTGAAACCGGTTCGATGAACGTTCATATGGGGGGGACGTCCGGGAAGATCACCTGGCCGCCGGTAGAATTGTATAATCAGGACGGGAGCCCCAATTATTCAAACGTTTCGTCGTATGCCGCCCTCTCCGGCGAGGTGGTCAATATTGCCGATGTTTATCATGCCGAGGCTTTCAATTTCGAAGGGACACGCCAGTACGACGCCGATACGGGATATCGTTCCCAGTCCATGCTGGTCGTTCCCATGCGCAATCATGAAAATGACATCATCGGGATCCTGCAGTTGATCAACGCACAGGATCGGGAAACGGGCGATACCGTTCCTTTCTCCGTTTTCTCCCAGGAATTGACTGAGTCTCTCGCTTCTCTGGCGGCCATCGCCCTGACAAAGAACAGCCTCATCATGGAATTGCAGAATCTTTTCGAATCGTTTGTCACCACAATCGCATCGGCGATCGATGAGAAATCTCCCTACACGGGAGATCATGGCCGTCGCGTCGTCGAACTGACCATGATGATCGCCGGAACGATCAATAAAATGGATTACGGACCATTTGAGACTGTATCCTTTGACAGTGATCATCTGAATGAGTTGAGAATCGCCGCCTGGCTTCATGATGTGGGTAAGATCGCCATCCCTGAATATGTCATGGACAAGCCTACCAAACTGACCACGGTCCATGACCGTATTGAGGTGCTGCTGACGCGCATCGAAGTGTTGAAACGGGAGATAGAAAACGACGTCCTCAGGAAAGAGCTGGTTAAGCGGGGGGCTTACGACGAAGAGTCTATCAAAAAGAAGTGCGCCGGTAAAATCAAGGGCCTGGAGGATGATTATACATTTCTTGAATTGATGAACAGAGGTTCTGAGTTTGTGACGGATGAGCATCTGAAGCGATTGAAAAAGCTCGGAAGAAAGCCGTGGACCGCGGATGGAACGAGACAATCGTTTCTGACCGATGATGAGATGAAAAATCTCACGATCTCCAGGGGGACCCTGACCAATGAAGAACGGGAAATTATAAATAACCATGCGGCAATTACCTTTCGGATGCTTTCCCAGATGCCATTTCCAAAAAAATTACGGAATATCCCCGTGTATGCCGGTTCTCACCATGAATATATCAATGGTCGCGGGTATCCTTTAGGGTTGAAAGGGGAGGATATCCCCCTGCAATCACGGATTCTGGCGCTGGCCGATGTCTTCGAGGCCCTGACAGCCAGTGACAGGCCATACAGAAAAGCCAACACCCTTTCTCAGGCGGTGAAAATTCTCGGGTTTATGGTCAAGGATAATCATCTTGACGCAGACCTGTTCGAGCTCTTCATAGATCAGAAAATTCATATTGAATACGCGAAAAAAGAGCTGTCGAAGTCTCAGCTTGATGAAATGTGACGCAGCTGAAGATCGGGACGTGCTTGACAGAAAG
>JAFGWZ010000138.1 GCA_016936905.1 Deltaproteobacteria bacterium
TAGATTACTTTGAGGGAGAAGTGCTCTCCTGCGGGGCTGCCACTTCTTGGCCCTGGATTGGAACGACCTCTTCCTGGGCCTGGCGCGGCGGGGCCTTTTTAGTATAGGCACCTCTTTGATACTCCGGTATTGACGTTGCACACGCGGCAAATAACGACCCAATTATTATACAACATAAAACTACCATAAGAAATTGTTTCATATAGATACTCCTTCCTGTCGTAGTTGACTAAAATTTCTGGTATACTACCACACGCCATAAGAAAAGATTAGGGGGAAAAGACATGAGGCTGGTGAAAACATCATTTTTGCTGTTTCTGATGCTTATCTCCTGTTTACCCATACCCGAACCATTTTCCGTACCCCAGGTCTACTTGAACAGCGGCGACCTGACGATGGATATTCACAAGGAAGCCAATGCCATCTCCGCGCTGTCGATTTCCGCGGATGGCCGCTATCTCATCACCGTGGACAACGGCGGTACCTGGAATGCGACCGACCTCGGAATTGTCAGGATGTGGGACCTGGTCGAAGGACGCCAGATATTCAAGGGAACGAATACTTTAAAACTTGCCCTTGCAGTTGCTGTTTCACCGGACGGAAGATACGCAGTGACAGGTGGACAGACGAGAGGAACTGTAAAAGAGGCGCATAACCAATATGCCCTGAACGTATGGGACGTGACCACAGGAACGATTTTTAGGAAATTCGAAGGTTTCAAAGGACCGAACCTGTATGTCCGCGATATTAAATTCTCACGCGACGGTCGATATTTCCTGGCTTCGAGCCTCAATGAAATCTACGTGTTCGATACCGGGAACTGGAGGGCAATTCGGAAATTTTCAGCAAAAGGATGCGTCGCAGCAGACTTTTCACCGGACGGCAAAAACCTCCTTTTCGGAGATAGCGACGGCCTTCTTCATCTCTGTGAGATCGGTACATCAAGAAAGATCTGGAGCATTCAGGGACATAGATCATGCCTGGTGGGTGAAGGAGCCAATTCCATTGCATTCTCACCTGACGGACGGTCGGTCCTGACGAGTTCGGGGTGCGATGGTGCGGTGCGTGTATGGGATGCGGTGAGTGGCAGAGAGCTGAAGCAGTTTGCCGGGTTCGAAGCTCTGGTCGGGTGGCGCAGAGTCAACGGTATTGCCCTTTCCCCTGATGGAACGCAGGTCTTGATATTTGCGAAGCCGCTGAAAACGTGGGACGTGAGAACGGGAAATGAATTGGTGGATTTTACAGGTGCATGGAAGGGATTAAGAATTTATACCGGCAACGCTCTTTCCGGCGCGTATCACCCGGACGGCAAGCGCCTCCTGTTTAACCTGAGCGATTCCGCCGTCAGGATGTACGATGCCGTAACGGGTGAGGAGATGGCCATGTTCGTCGGCTTCTCGGATGGCGAATGGCTGACGTTAACAAAGGAAGGCTACTACAACTCCTCGGAGAAGGGAGCACAGTACCTCAGCGTCGTCGTCGGTGACCAGTCATACGGCGTGGATAAATTCTACGATGTCTTCTACCGGCCAGATATCGTGGCAGCCAAATTGCGGGGAGAAGATATCAGAGGCCTGGTGACCGTCACCATGACCGACGCCATCAAGAGCCCGCCTCCTGTCGTCGAGTTCACTTCAAGGATCGGCAATACCGACCAACCCAAGGTAAAGGTATGTTACCAGGTCAGGAGCGCCGGCGGCGGAATAGGGGAGGTCCGCCTGTTCCACAACGGAAAACTCATCCAGTCGGACGGATATTACCGTGAAGTCGCCAGATCATCGGCTGAAAAAACCTCCCTGGCCTCGCTTGACAGCAAGGCCATCTATGCGGATATGAGGAGCGTGTCCATCCAGGGTAAAGCGGACACGGTTCCCACGATCATAAAGACCAAGGGCGATACGTTCGAAGGATGCGTGGAAATAGACCCCGTTACCGGTGAAAATGAAGTGAGCGTAGCCGCCTTCAATGAGAGCAACACAATCCAGAGCTCAATGACAACCGCCCGTTTCAACTCCACGGTCACATCAGGCGATCCCCACCTGTATGTTCTGTCGATCGGCATCGACCGATACCGGGACGGAAGCGTCAATCTCAAATATGCGGCGAAAGATGCGAAAGACCTGGAGGATAAGATCAGTGTACAGTCCGTCACCCTGTATAAGCAGCAGAACATCCACTACGTGCGCCTGACGGACAGTGAAGCAACGAAGGCCATCATCATCGGGAAGATCGACGAACTGGCACGGCTCATAAAACCGGGGGACAGCTTCATTCTCTCGGTGGCGGGACACGGCGTGCTGCTGCAGAACCAGTATTACATGCTCACCCATGACTTCGACGGCCAGGTGAGTGCAGCGAACGTGATCAGCTCCAACGAGATCGTGGAGATGTCCAAGAAGATAAAGTCCCTCTCGCAGCTTTTCATCTTCGACACCTGTCATGCCGGGGGTGTGGACACCATCATCAGCGGTCTCTACGATGCCCGGATGTCGGTACTTGCCAAAAAGATGGGATTGCATATCTACGCGTCGGCAAGCAACAGGCAGGCGGCAATGGACGGATACAAGGGCAACGGGCTCTTCACCTATGCCCTGCTTGACGGATTGAATAACAACAGGCAGGCCGACAAGAACAAAGACGGCACGGTCAGCATTGTGGGGCTGGGCGAGTATTCCAGGAAAGTAACCACCGACATTTCCAGGCAGATCGGCCATGAACAGACGCCGCTGATTATCAACTTCGGGAAAGACAGCCCGATTTATAAATTACAATAGACATGTTTTCGGATCCATGCGAATGTGTAATAACGGTGTTTAAAATACTGCTCCTTTGAGACAGGAATTTCCCCCGACGTATGATCTCACCGTCAAAACGAACGCATTAACAGCCAACAGCCTTGGGTTTAGATTACTTTGATGGAGAAGTGCTCTCCTGCGGGGCTGCTGCTTCCTGACCCTGGCTGGGAACCACCTGTTCCTGTGCCTGGCGCGGCTTGCCCATTTTAGTGGAGGCCCCTCTTTGATACTCCGGTGCCGTTGCACACGCGGCAAAAAACGAACCGATCATAATAGAGCATAAAACTGCCACAAATAATTGTCTCATGCAAATCCTCCTGTGTCTCGTTTCCTACTACTGGCCGGCGTTTCTGCTCACCGGCAGCGCAATGTGAGCGGCGAAACTCACCGCTCGCCCGACAGGGCATTCCGTTTATCACGGTTATTCGGCGGGCCTGGTGGTAATCTCAGCCTTGTTCTCATAAAACTCAGAGGCGTGGCCGCCTTTGCCGGCGGATTTTCCGGTCAGTTGTATCCCCCGTGTCTGTACGCCGATATCGTTCGCCTTTGTCGTGACGGAATAGACTGCTCCCTGGGAGTGAAGCCCTATATCGCCCAGCGGCGACGTGCTCGCGTATACGGTGATATTTTCTTCACCGAACGGGTGGCTTATCTCCAGGTCGAACCTGTCGTTTCCCGATGGAATCTCATAGATGACGCCGCCCTGGAAATAGTTTTCATTCCTGTACGGGTTGGGAAGGATCTGAACCGTCGACCCGGCGGCATCCCTGTAGATGACGCGGGCGTAGAACGGCTTGTTCCCTTTTATGTAAATGCTCATCTTTTCGCCCCGGCTGTATTCCCTCTTGTTGGTCCAGACCCTGACGTTCAGCGGGGCGGACGGATCGTCGGCAACATCCGTCCGTTGAGAAACCCTCTCCATCGCCTTTTCGTCAGGTATCACCTCCGCCTTGATTTTTACCCTGAAGCAATCGCCGGCGTTTTCATTCTTGTACCAGCCCTTCTCAAGCTCCTTGAGGACTTTTACCGTGGCGTTGGCGTACGCAGATACCAAGTCCTTTTCAACCTCAAAGTCCTTGACATGGGTTTCGCTTGTTATGTACGTCGAGGAAAACTCTATAGCCCTTCTCTTGGCGTCTTCCATGGCTGCCTCTTCCGTCTGTCTCCTCGATCTGTCCTCTCCCATGCATGCGTACCCCTCTGCCTCCGTAATGGTTGATTGCAGGGCAGGGGCATGCGACGGCCATAAAATAAGAAGAAACAGCAGCACGACCAGCATTCCTCTGTTCGATTTCATGGACACCATATGATGTGTTCTCCTTTCCCCCGTCGGCAGTCTCCCGGTCCGGCAATCGCCCGTTGTGTTGCCATCACAATTAAAAAATATGGACCGGCAGTGAAATCAGAATAAGGAATTGTATTTTCTGTGTCAACAGGGAAATTCCTCATGAAATAAAGGGCCCTCTATTTTCCCGTTGACGTCGTCGATGAATCAGGTATGATTTGTGGAAATGATCAATCCGTGCGCGGGCGGGTAATGAACGTGGACACTGACAGGCTCTTACAGTTGAAACGGGACGGCGAGACGGCGGACATCCTTCTCGGCGGCAGGCTCACCGTGTTTCAGAAAGCGACGGGGTACCGGTTTTCCATCGACGCCCTCCTCCTGTCTCACTTTGTCCGTCTCAGGCAAGGGCAACGCGTCGTCGATATCGGCACGGGGA
>JAFGWZ010000139.1 GCA_016936905.1 Deltaproteobacteria bacterium
GAGGAGGGTCACTCCGGCGCCGTCACGCAGTAGTGGACCGCTGCCCGGACAGATGTGCACGCGAATACCATGGCGATAACGGCGGGATGAGACTGAAACGATTATGCATACCCTGGTTGACGAGTATCTCAATTATCTGGCAGTTGAGAAGGGTGTTTCCCTGAACACCCTTGAAGCATACAGCAGGGATCTGAACAGATACGCGGGATTCATTGAAGACCGGCGCAGGGCATCCGTAACGGAGATTACGTCCAACGATGTTGTTGCCTTTCTGGGCGATTTGAGGAATAAAGGGCTGACGCCCAACTCCGTCAACAGGACGCTGGCGGCGCTGAGGGGGTTTTATAAGTACCTCATCAGGGAAAAGAAAATCGATTACAACCCCGTTGCCCATATCGAACTGGCCAAGGTCTGGATGCGGCTTCCCGATACGTTGACCAGGGCCGAGATGGATCATCTGATTGAGCAGGCGTCGGCCGACTCTCCGCTGGGGATGCGGGATCGTTCAATGCTCGAGATGATGTATGCCACGGGGGTACGTGTATCCGAATTGATATCGATCACAATGAACAGTATCAACTGGCAGGTTGGGTTCGTCATTGTTATCGGCAAAGGAAATAAGGAACGGATTATTCCGGTGGGACAGTCGGCACTCGCCTTCACGTCTCTATACATCAACGAGGGGCGGCCGAAGCTTATAAAGAGATCGATGGCGAATGTCCTGTTCGTCAATCGGTCCGGCAGGGCATTATCACGCCAGGGGTTCTGGAAGATTTTGAAAAAATATGCTACGAAAGCGGGGCTCGGGAATAAAGTCCATCCTCACACGTTCAGGCATTCATTTGCCACACATCTTCTGGAAGGAGGGGCTGACCTGCGATCGGTACAGGTGATGCTGGGACATTCGGACATAGCGACGACGCAGATTTATACCCATGTGACCCGTGAGCGGTTAAAGGACATTCATAAGAAGTATCATCCGCGAGGATAGACGATACCATGGTTGAGCGTTACACCAGCGAAGAGCGGGAGAAAGAGAAACAAAAAGAACGCAGGGTGGGTATTCCTGTCCCCGTCTGGGTTATCATTGTCGGCCTGCTCGTGGCGTTTGCAGGAGGCATTTTCATTTACCGCTCCTTTGACGAACAGTATTCAGAAGCGGCGTCGCTTGTCTCACGGGTAGGGGATTCGATTCTCGCGACCTTCTTCGGTCAGACGCCGAAATTCATATATATGGGTATGGAGAAAAACGGTGAGGATTATCGGTTGCGTCCAGGTGATACGTTTAATCTTTCGTACCGGGATGAGTTTGTCATAAAGGAAATCTCAACTGATGATCTGTTTGGAAAAGGTATTACGGCGGATATAGAGGGAATGGGTGACGACGATGACTTCAGGATGCTGCTGAACGGCCGGGAGCTTGTCGAGAAGGTAATCAATACCGGAAAGAGCGTGAGTCCCGAGGAGTATCATATCCTTGTTAAAAAGAACGATCAGGTTATCGCGTCCATTCCCGTCACGGTGGAACTGACACCCCAGGACTGGTTCAGGCAGGCGAAAAATTCCGGGAGCGTGTCGGGGCAGATTGCCTATCTTGAGCGGGCGCTGAAGATGAAGCCCGACGATTCGGTAACGCGGAAAATGCTCGCCCAGTTATACGTGAAAACGGGCAAGAAGGCAAAGGCCGCCGCTGAATATGAAACCGTCCTCGCTAAGAATTCCCGCGATCTTCAGGCGCTGACCGATATGGCGGCGTTGTACCTGGATACCCGTCAGTATGAGAAAGCCATCCGGGTGTTCCGACGGATACTTCGGATTGCCCCGAAGGATGGCGGCGCCTATGCAGATATCGCCTATGCGTATTCACAAGTCGGTAACTGGCCGCGTGCCTTGGCGAATTATATCGTTGCCTTAAGACTCAGGCCCGACGATGTGGCAATCCGGTATCGTCTCGCCGAAGCGTATGAGAAAACCGGTGACCTGTCGAAGGCAATCGAACACTACGAAGGTGTTTACCGGAAACTACCTGAAGATATCAACGTGACGAGTGCCCTGGCGGATGCCTTGCTTCGTGCGGAGCGTTACAAAGAAGCGATATCGCTCTACAGGAAAATTATCAGCAGGCAGCCGAAAAACGCGACGGCGTACGCCAATATCGGCCTCGCAGCGGGAGCAATGGGTAACGGGGACAGGGAGATCGCGAATTATGAGAAAGCCATCGAGCTTAACCCGAAGGATCCGGTAATTCACTTCAACCTTGCCGTAGCGTATGAGAAACGCAAACGATACAAAGATGCCGTATCGGAGTATGAGAAAGTGCTTTCGCTGAATCCGAAAGATACCGATGCGTTGTCACGGCTGGCCGGTCATTTCCTGAGGCAGAAAGATCTCAAGAATGCAGAGCAGCGGTTTAAAAAAATCATAGAGATCTCGCCGAAAGACGCGGCAACATACGCGCGGCTTGGTTTTATTTATGGTGAATGGAAAAACTATAAGGAGGCGGCAAAGTACTATGAAACAGCCATCAAATATGGAATAAAAGATAAACGGGTTCGTTATGAACTTGCAGGAGTTTACAGCAGTATGGATGAACATGAAAAGGCCGTAGACTGGTATAAAAAGTACGCGTCGTCAAATCCGACCATGGAAGCTCTTTCAGCTTTGGCTGATTCCGGTGTAAAGGCTAAAAAGTACGATACGGCGATTGAAGCCTACATGAAAATGATTAAACAGTCGCCCCGAAAAGCTGGTTTATATTCAAGTCTCGGATATGTCTATTCGCTGAAGGGGGACTATGATAAGGCCATAAAGAACTATACAACATCCCTGCGATATGACAGTGAGGATGATATCGTCCATCTGGGCCTTGCAGAGGCGTATGAGCGAAAAAAAATGTACAAGGAAGCACTGGAGTCATATAAGACGGCCTACCAGTTAAACCCCGCATCGACCAAAGCGGCGGAGAAGATTCCGGATATGAAAATCAGGCTTCTACAGGAAAAACACAGATGATGGCCTGCCGTCTACGCGATCACAGTGGTTCGCTGATCACTGTGCGGTACATCATGAAGCGGGAGTGCGGGAGTTCTATGCACGAAACACCGAAGACCGCTCGAATGAATATTCCTTCGGGCAATAGCCTGTGTGCATCGACCATGCGCCATGGACGGGGGAGATGATCATGAAGGAAATTATGATGGAAGATTTCGTCATGGGGGGAAAGAATCCGTTCGTTCTTATTGCCGGACCATGCGTCATTGAAACCGAAGAAACAACCCGGGAGATTGCGTCCTATTTAAAAGAGATAACGGATCAGTTATCCATCCCATTCATATTCAAGGCATCGTACGACAAGGCGAACCGGACTTCCCTCGATTCCTTCAGAGGTCCGGGGCTCCGGAAAGGGCTGGACGTTTTGAAAAGTATAAAAGATGAACTGTCTCTGCCGATTCTTTCGGACGTTCATCGTTTTGAAGAAATCGATGAGGCGGCGGCTGTGCTCGATATCATTCAAATACCCGCGTTTCTCTGCCGTCAGACCGATTTTGTAACCGCCGTAGCCGCGACGGGCAGGGCGGTGAATATAAAAAAGGGACAATTCCTCGCGCCGTGGGACATGACAAATGTTGTGGAGAAGGTTCTTGCCGCCGGGAACGACCGGGTCATGATTACCGAAAGGGGGGCAAGCTTCGGGTACAACAACCTCGTTGTCGATATGTGTTCACTTCCCATCATTCGAAAAATGGGGTTTCCGGTTGTCTTTGATGCCACTCACAGCGTTCAGCTTCCGGTAGGCGAGGGAACATCGTCGGGCGGGCGGAGGGACATGGCGTTGTACCTTGCCCGGGCGGCGATCGCTACGGGAATCGACGGGCTCTTCATGGAGGTCCATCCCGATCCTGAATGCGCCCTGTGTGACGGCCCCAACTCGCTCAACATGAGATCTCTGCCGGACCTTCTGGCGGTTCTCAAGGAAATTGACGGTATTGTCAAGAAAGATATCGGCTAAAGGAAAAACGCCGGGGACTACAATCAGCGAAATCAGCGGATAAAGAAAGAGAAAGGGTGCTATGAAACCATCTATCGATCACAACCTGGCTGAAAAGATCAGGCATGTTTCGTTTCTCATCCTTGATGTGGATGGAGTTATGACCGATGGGCGCATCATTATAGACGATGCGGGGAACGAGACGAAACAGTTTCATGTCCGTGACGGGCATGGCTTGAAGCTCCTGATGAGGGTCGGCATAGAGGTGATTGTCATAACGGGAAGAACGTCGGAAGTGGTGGAGCACCGCGCGAGGGAACTGGGGATTCATGAAGTTCATCAGGGTTCGAAAGACAAGGTCGCGGTTCTGGAGGAGATTATGGCCAGGCGAAATATCACTGGTGAGAACATCGCGTACATGGGCGACGATATTGTGGATGTACCGGTGTTTCGCAAGGTCGGGTTTGCTGTCGCCGTCGCCGATGCTTCGGATGACGCGCGGGAAGCAGCCGACTATATTACCGGTAACAGTGGCGGCAATGGTGCAGTGAGGGAGATCTGTGAATTGATCCTCAAGGTTCAGAATAAATGGGACACTGTTGTGTCACGATACTACAGTGACTGATCCGCAGACAGGGAGTCGATATTTCATAGGTCTTTACATCCCCCGGAGGGGGTGGTATAGTTTTTGAGAGGAACGTAGCACACAGCATATGAAGAGAAAGCGAAACGTCGTCATAATAGTAGTAATTGCTGTCGTCATATCATCGGCACTGCTGTCTTTATTGCTGCTGAAAGAGAAAGAAACCGAAGGTGTTATCAAACTCATTGCCGATAATGCCGATTTGTATGTCAGAGATTTCCACTTGACTGAGGTGGGCGATCCCGACAACACGTGGGATATAAGGGCCGATTCCGCCCGGTATGCGCGAAACGACAAGGTCGTTATCCTGGATGGTGTTGCTGTCGCCATGACCATGTCAGATGGCAGGGTGTATCGCATGAAGGGTGATGAGGGCACGTTTCATACCGATTCGAAAGATATGATGATCACGGGAAATGTTGAGATTGTTTCCGAAAACGGGGATCGCATGACGACAGACTTTATCAGATATTCGGACAGGGATAAGAAGGCGTCGACAACCGACATGGTCACGCTGAAAAATGATTACCTCACGCTCCGAGGCGTCGGATTAACCGTTCTCTTGAAGCAGAAACAGGTGACCCTTCTGTCAAAGGTGGATGCGGTGATCGACAATCGGGTTCTCGAATGATTGAGGTGCCTGGAGAGAGCATGAAACATTTCTGGTTGTTTCTGGTCATGCTGATTCTGATCGGCGTTCCGCTGGCGGACGTGACGGCGCAGACCGGATCGGACGGGAAAGAACCGATACATATCACGTCCGATCGCTTCGACGCGTACACGAAAAAAAAGACGGCCATATTTTCCGGGAATGTCGTCGTTGTAAAAGGGGATACGATCATCACCGCTGATGAGTTCCGGCTGTATTACAAAGAAGGGGTTTCCGTAGGAAAAGGTTCCGATAGTCCTGCGAACGCCGGGTTGTCCCCCCGATCCGGCGACATAGAAAAGATTGAAGCGTTGGGGAATGTCACGATCAGGCAAGAGAAGAAAGTCGTCACAGGTGAGAAAGCGGTTTTATTGAATGATGAGGAGCAGGTAATCATCACGGGAAATCCCGTTATGAAAGAGGGCGATAATGAAATCACCGGAGATACGATCATATTCTTCATGAAGGAAAATAAAGGCATAGTAAAGAGTTCACCGAACCAAAGGGTTACTGCCACGATCTATCCGGAGGAGAAGAAAGAATGATTGCGGGGAACGTCACGATTACATGAATACACTGCGAGCGCAATCGCTGGTAAAAACATATAATGGGAGAAAGGTCGTCAACCAGGTTGATCTTGCGATCAACAGAGGAGAAGTTGTCGGATTACTGGGACCGAACGGAGCCGGAAAGACAACAACTTTTTATATCATCGTGGGGCTGATACATCCCGACGGGGGAAGCGTCAGGCTCAATAACGAGGATATCAGCTCGTATCCCATGTATCTGAGAGCCCGGAAGGGAATCAGTTATCTTCCCCAGGAGCCATCGATATTCAGAAAGTTAACGGTGGAAGAGAACATCATGGCAATCCTGGAGACCCTCGACATGACGGCCACCGAAAGAAAATCAAGGCTTGATGAGCTCTTGGGAGAGCTGGACTTGTCGCATCTGGCGAGAAATAAGGCTTATTCCCTCTCGGGAGGAGAGCGGCGACGGGTGGAAATTACCCGTGCCCTCGTCACATCCCCCCGGTATATACTTCTCGACGAGCCATTTGCAGGGATCGATCCCCTAGCGGTTGCCGATATCCAGGGAATTATCAGGAAGTTGAAATCCAAGGACATCGGTGTCGTCATTTCGGATCATAATGTGAGAGAAACATTGACCGTATGTGACAGGGCCTACATTTTGAATGACGGGAAAATCCTTGTCGAGGGAAGTCCCGATGTGATAGCTGTCAGCGATGTTGCTCGAAAATTTTATCTCGGGGAAAATTTTGACTTGTAGTTACGGTAAGTCATTGAATATGTGTTTACAGAAACGAAAGAAACGTGTGGCGGATGAATAAGCGATGGTCCTTGAACTTAAACAGAGTCTCAAACTGACACAGCAGCTTATCATGACGCCTCAATTGCAACAGGCCATCAAGCTTTTGCAGTTATCGAGGATTGAGCTGGTCGACGCGATAAACGAAGAGTTGAAGGAAAATCCTCTCCTGGAGGAAACGCCGTTCGAGGAAGAACCGGAACGGGAAACGGTAACGGAAATTCCCGATAATGCCGCATCGACAGTAACGAAAGAAATCACCGGCGAAGGTGACGGACGTGATGACTTCGATTGGGACAACTATCTGGAGGATTACGGTCCCATGGGAGTCACCTATTCCCGGGAAGATGTGGAACTTCCCACCTATGAGAACACTTTGACGAAACAAAGATCGTTGACCGATCATCTCATGTGGCAGCTCAAGCTCTCCCATTTCTCGGAGGAAGAAAAACGGATTGGTGAGCAGATCATCGGCAATCTCGACAGCGCGGGGTATTTAAAGGCAACGGTGGATGAGATTACCTCACTTGAGAAAGTAGACTTCGATACCGTTGAACAGACGCTGAAGAAAATTCAGGAATTTGATCCTCCTGGTGTTGCTGCCCGGGACTTGAAAGAATGTCTCATGCTTCAGGTGCGGTTTCTCGGTTATGAAAATTCTCTTATCGAGGTAATCCTGGATGAACACCTCAAAGACCTGGAAACCAAGAATTACAACAATATAGCAAAAAGACAGAAAGTTCCGCTGGACGAAGTCATCGGTGCAGTCTCCGTGATCAACAGCCTGGACCCACGTCCGGGACTCCTGTACAACGAGGAACGGTCCCATTATATCGTTCCCGATGTCTATGTATTCAAGGTGGGAGACGAATACAGGATTGCCCTGAATGAAGACGGACTTCCCAGGTTGAGAGTGAGTAATTTCTACAGAGAAATCCTGACCGGATCAGCAGAAACAGCAGGAGGCCGGAACTGCAAGGAATACATCAAGGAACGCCTCCAATCAGCAACATGGATGATAAAGAGTATCCAGCAGCGACAGAAGACCATCTATAGAGTAGCTGAAAGTCTCGTCAAGTTTCAGATAGATTTCTTCGACAAGGGCATTAATTATCTGAAGCCCATGGTGCTCAAGGATATCGCCGACGATGTAGAGATGCATGAATCCACTATCAGCCGGGTAACGACAAATAAATATATTCATACTCCCCGGGGAATTTTTGAGTTGAAGTACTTCTTCAACAGCGGGATAAACAGGACCAATGGAGATTGCATAGCATCGGAAAGCGTGAAGGAGCAGATCAGGCGGATCATTGCCGATGAAAATCAACAGAAACCGTATAATGACAGTCAGTTGGTTGAGATCCTGAAAGGGTCCGGGATATCCATTGCCCGGCGCACCGTTGCGAAGTATAGAGAAATGATGAGTATTCTTCCCTCATCGAAACGAAGAAAATATTTTTAATAGAATCTCGCATACCAGTGGTGTCAAATAGGGGTTGACATTTCCCTCTGACTTAACTATAAGTTCGACCTTTAGCATTGCAGGAAGGGGGTGATCCTGCGGCCGCCGGCGGGTGCCGGCAGTTACCGATTCCCTCAAGAACAGCAAAAAAAACTTTCGGTTGTCTCTGGGAAGGGGCACGTTTCGATACTTAATAAAAATTAAATGAGCGAGGAGGCACGTCGATGCAAATATCCTTGACCTTTCGAAATACGGAAGCTGAAGACTGGTTGAAAGACCACGTTCATAAACGGCTCCAGAAACTTAACCGTTATATAGACAATCCCGTTGAGGCCCATGTGATCCTTTCGGTTGAAAAGTTCAGAAACGTTGCTGAAATCAATTTATTGAGCAAGGGAATGACGATCAATGGTAAGGAAGAAGAGAAAGATATGATCGCCGCTGTCGACAATGTAATCGATAAGATAGAGCGGCAGTTGAAAAAACATAAGGATAAAATTCGTAATCATAAAGAGAATTCTTCGTTTAATGAAATTGCCGCCATGCAGAATGAGCGAGCGGCTGTTTTAGAGGAAGACGAAGATCAGCCGAAGGTCGTTGAAGTACGGCGTGTCGTTCTTCAGCCCATGTCTGTTGATGACGCAATCCTCGAGATAGAGGATTCTAAGAACAGGTTCGTAATGTATAGAGACCTTTCATCCGAACGGGTAAATGTCATTTATCGCCGGGATGACGGTAATTACGTTCTGATCGAGGCAAACAGCTGAAGCTCGAGGTATTGATGATGATGAATATTACCGATTTAATCCAGAAAGAATTCATAATCGACGAATTAAAATCGAAGTCAAAGAAGGAAGTTCTTTATGAATTATCCGAGTCCTTCCTCCGGGGAAACGTCTCTGTAGACCTGGACGCCATGGTTGAAGTCTTGCTTGAACGGGAAAAGCTCGGAAGTACGGGAATCGGTGACGGTATCGCCATACCTCATGGCAAACTGCCGGGGCTTGAAAATCTCATCGTGTCATTCGGGGGGTCTCATAAAGGGATAGACTTTGATTCTCTGGACGGAAAACCGGTCCATATCTTTTTCCTTCTGATGGCGCCGGAAAATTCCGCGGGACAGCACCTCAAAGCCCTGGCAAAGATATCCCGCATGCTGAAAGAAGAAGAATTCAGAAAAACCCTGATGGATACGGAAACATCCGACGATATTTATCATGTCATAGAACAAAAAGACGCCGCCTTTATTTGACGACTTCGTAAAAGCCCGATCTCTGCGTTACGCTACATCTCCCGTTACTGCAGCGTACCATAAATACGCCTCATTCCTCGAGATTTGCAAGACTTTATCTCGGCCTTTTTACAAAGCCGTCTGAATTTGGACTTTACGAGACCATCATATTTGATAATAACCACAATTTTAAATGCCTATGGATTTTCCTTCAGTACAAGATCTGGTGACAGACGGGAAGGACAGGCTGGATATTTTCCTGATCGGAGGACATGCGGGAATCGGCGCGAAGATCGACCTCCCATCAGTTACCATCATTGATACGGAACAGGAAGTGGCGGGCGGCGAACCCCCTGTTGAAGGATCAATCATCATTGTGGCAAGCGATGTGCTCCCACGATGGGCCACCGCGCCGCAGGATATCATAAACGATATTCTGATATTGCTTAAGACCTCGGGGACACCTCTCATCATCTGTTCCCGCAACTCGACCGTCCCCCCCTTCCTGGTTCAATTTTCAAACAGAGAGTCTATTCCGTTGTGCGTCTCCGATCTCGACGTTTTTCCGCTTCAAAGCCGTCTTATCGGGTTTCTCAGAGAAAAGATAGAGAACGTCGTTATCATCAATGGAGTCTTGGTCGAGGTCCTCGGTATCGGTGTCATAATCATCGGTGAGAGCGGTATCGGCAAGAGTGAATGTGCACTTGAACTTGTAACCCGCGGACATAAGCTTATTGCCGACGATGTCATCGAAATCAGGAAAAAGAATGGGGGCGTTCTCTCTGGCTTCAGTATGGATTTGACGAAATTCCTCATGGAAATCAGAGGGCTCGGAATTATCAATATCAAGCGATTGTTCGGCGTGGCCGCGGTCAGCGACGAGACGACAATACGGATCATGGTCGAGTTCGTTCGTTGGAGGCCTGGCGCCGAATTTGACAGGATAGAATCGGAAGAGCAGTATCGAATCATTATGGGTGTCAGGATTCCCCTCATCAGGGTACCCGTCAGGTCGGGAGGCAATATGGCGACGATCGTAGAGATCGTCGCGAGGAATGAAATCCTCAAAAAAGATGAGTACAGCCCGTCGAAGGATCTGAAGGAACGGGTGTTCAGCCAGATACGGAAGGAGCGGTCCCATCGATAATCATGTAACGAAAAAACCGAGGATTGTTATTGTAACCGGCCTTTCCGGTTCAGGGAAGAGCACGGCCCTGCGGGCGTTGGAAGATATAGGCTTCTTCTGCATCGATAATCTTCCCGTACGCCTGCTCCCCGCACTGCTGGAAATCCATGCCGAGACGGCGCGAGACGTGCATAATATCGCTCTCGTCATGGATATTCGGGGCAAATCCTTCCTTGAACGGCACATGGAGATCATCCCGGACCTGAAAGAGCGGGGTTACAGCATAGAGATCCTGTTTCTCGATGCCACTGATGAATCTCTGCTGCACCGGTTCAGTGAGACACGGCGCTCCCATCCCCTTGCGGAAGTGGGAACCGTTCTTGAAAGTATCAGGCTGGAACGGGAGAAATTGCTTGACCTGAAGCAGCTTGCAGATAATGTCGTTGATACGTCACTCTATAATGTCCATGAGCTTAAGGACCACATCCAGCAATACTATCTTTCGCCTACGACGGGAAAGAAACTCATCATAAACGTGATATCATTCGGGTACCGGCACGGAATTCCACCCGATGCCGATATAGTTCTGGATGTGAGATTCCTGCCGAATCCCTATTTTGTGAAGGAGTTGAAGGAACTGGACGGAAATAACCACAAGGTGACCGAATATGTGATGGCGGTGGATGAAACACGGAGCTTCCTCCGCGAGCTGTTCCGGCTCACCGCCTTTCTTACCCCTCTCTATGAGAAAGAGGGGAAGTCCTACCTCAACATGGCCCTTGGATGCACGGGAGGAAAACACCGGTCGGTCGTCATTGTGAACAAGCTTGCCGAGCATTACAGAGACAAAAACTACCGGGTCAATGTCAACCACAGGGATATAAAACGATAAGACATTCATTGACGCATGGTCTGCTGACCGATGTGCCTCCTGATTGCCGAGAGATCATCACGATCGAACGTCGAGTTTTTTGTAGACATTATCCTGTATCCAATGAGGATCCCACCATTCCTGGGGGTCAACAAATTGATTTCCAACAAAGATGCCGAAATGGAGGTGATCGCCCCCCGCCAGTCCGGACGTGTCTGACCGGCCGATGACCATTCCTTTGGTTACCGATTGTTTTTCCACTACATCGATTGCCCCCAGGTGGGCGTAAAAGCTGAATAATCCAAGACCGTGATCGATGAGTACCGCATTGCCGTAAATGCCGAGGTTCCCGGTAAACGCGACGATGCCGTTGTTTGCCGCCTGGACGGGGGCGTTTCTTACCGAGGCGAGATCCACGCCGTTATGGATGCTCGATCCGACCGTTTCCCCTTCGCAGACATACGTTCTGTGATCACCGAACTTTGCCATGGTGGCGGAATTTTCCATCCTGATAAATGTACCCGACCATAGTTGCCGATCCACCGATGTTTTACAGAGAGAACGTATTGTCTCAAGATTTTCCGCTCTCATGGTGCCATTGATGTAACGAAAGGCATCGAGAACGGATTCTTGCTTTTCCATATTGTTGTACTGCTCCAGCTCCGGAATCTTTCGGTTGAGAAACGCTTTGCTGAGGTTCATAGTGCGGCTTCGGAAGCTTTTCTCTCTTATGTGGATGGGGAGCGAGCTCTTTGCCATATTTCCCGCTTTATCGACCGCTGCAATTCCGATCGAGCTGTTCTTTGCATCGGAGCTGTCCAGCGGAAGCGCAAAATAACAGATGTAGCCCGATATGCCGCTGAGCGTGACTCTATAGGACGGGAACTGACGTTCCCCGACATAGACGTACGTCGCGCTTAC
>JAFGWZ010000140.1 GCA_016936905.1 Deltaproteobacteria bacterium
CTGGAGCAAGCTGATGATGTATCAAAAAGACCCATGGACCGGGCATGAATCCGGCCAACGATATAAGGCAAGAGGCGAAGGACGATTACAGGCAAAAGGCTCGGGGCGAAGGGGAAAGACTGGGGTGCCCCGCTCCCATGTCATTCTGAAGGAGCAAGGCGACTGAGAAATCTTAAAGCTCATTCTCTTATCAAAATAGATTTCTCATCCCGATAAATCGGGATTCGAAATGACACGTTAATCCGACTTTTACCAATGAATCAACAGGTTGAACGTTCCAGGCTGGATGTTTAAGGTTAAACATTTGATGTTTCAGGTTTCACGTTATCCGATTCCCAATTTCCCATTTACCAATTACCATTTACCAATTTCTATTTCCCATTTTCCGTTTCCAATTACCATTTCCCAATTACTAATTCCCAATTACTACTTCGAAAGGCTGCGGTGAGTTATTTTTTCCGTAATGGCCATGGCCCGTTCAGTTTTGATATGTTCCAGCACGGCACCGGCATTCTTGCTTCTCATATTCATGATGATTGCCGCCGCTGTCTCGACATCCATCCGCTCGAGCATGGTCCCGGCATGGGCCGGCGGACAGGCCTCATAAATTTTCGCAAGGTCCTGATACTTCTCTCCCTCCACCTCCTTTATCGACTCCACCAGAACGGACAGTTTCCCTTCCAATTCTTTTAATTGTTCCATCCGGGTGATGAGTTCCTGTTTCAAGACGCCGATCTGATGCTCGTCGTTTCTGAGGTTCTCTTCCCGGCGGTCGAGTTCTTCCTTCTGTTTCATAAGCGACGCCAGGAGTTCCCGCTCCTTGAGCAATCGATCGACGGAAACATCCCTGATGCCCACCTGCTCAGGGGCCTTTCCCGCCGGTTCCGCGAATGCTTCACGAACGGACAAATATCGATCCACGATGCCGAGATTGACCATGACGCCGCTGATCGCGGCGATCTTGGCAAGGACAACGATAACAAGAACGATTTCACATAACAGTATTATTTTCTTCAACGGCCGTCACCCTTATGTGCGTTGATGATTCCCCGTTCATCCAGTTCTTTGAGTTCCCTTTTCTGCGCTTCAGACTTGTACGCCTCAAACCGGCGCTCACGGAGATTTTCCATTATTTTTCTCTGTTTAACCGCCTCCAGCAGTTCGGCTCTCTTGTCTTCCAGCTCCAGCTTGACTGTTTCGATAACCGCCTGCTGCCTGCGTTCCAGTTCCCTTAAAGACTTGATATACGACTTAACAAGCGCGATGTCCCCAGGCTGTATGTCACCCTTGCCGATCATCATGAGATGATTCATCATCCGCATTGTATCTTCCATGATTCGACTGAGCCGCTCCATCTCATGGTCAAGCCGCCTCCTGACCCGGGCAAATTCGGCAAGATGCCCATCTTCCACCTGTTTTCTGAAATCCAGGACCGACTGTAATCGAAAACTGAACATGCCGCCGTCCTTTTCCGGAAAATGTCTCCATCACTGCAGGGCATTGGATTACCCTGTTTTCTTTGCCCCCTCCCCCTCTGCGAGCAATGCAAGGAGCTGTTGCCTTGTCTCGTCGAAACCGATACTTTCATGAATATCCTGCTGCAAAAAGGCGTTTATCTTATCGATCATTCGTATTGCAAAATCGATTCCCTCGTTGCTTCCCGTCACATAGGCGCCTATGTTAATGAGATCCTCCGCCTTCCTGTATGTTGCCACCGCATTCAGTACGTCCTTTGCCGCGCGCCGGTGTTCATCGTTGACAATATCATTCATGACCCTGCTGATACTCTGGAGAATATCGATGGCGGGATAATGATTCTTTGACGCCAGATCGCGGGAAAGCGTTATGTGCCCGTCCAGAATGGACCGCGCCGCATCGGCAATCGGTTCGTTGAAGTCGTCGCCTTCGACCAGAACGGTGTACAAGCCGGTTATGCTTCCACCTCCCTCGATATTTCCCGATCTCTCGAGCAGCCGGGGGAGCAGACTGAAGACCGACGGTGTGTACCCTTTCGTCGTCGGAGGTTCTCCGAGGAAAAGCCCTACCTCCCGTTGCGCCATGGCAAACCGGGTCAACGAATCGACCATGAGCACAACATGCCTTCCCCGGTCACGGAAGTATTCAGATATGGAGGTAGCAACATACGCCGCTCTCATCCGTATCAGGGGATGGCTGTCAGAGGTGGCAACGACGATCACCGATCGTTCTAGCCCTTCTTCACCAAGATTATTTTCGATAAACTCACGGACTTCCCGGCCCCTTTCGCCGATGAGTCCGATGACATTGACATCCGCCTCAGTCTGCCTGGCAATCATTCCAAGGAGGAGGCTCTTCCCTACGCCGGATCCCGAAAATATCCCCATCCTCTGTCCCTTGCCACAACTGAAGAGTCCGTTGATCGCCCGGACTCCGAGATCAATCGGTTCCCTGATTCTCCCCCGTTTGAGCGGATTGATCGTATCGGCATAGACAGGATACTCGTCTTCATAGTCAATCCGCCCCTTGTCGTCGATCGGCCGGCCCAGCCCGTCGATAACCCTTCCCAGGAGACTCTCACCCACCCTCACGTCGGCTTTCTTTCCGAGAGGCAGTATCCTTGATCCCGGCCCGATACCGTTCAGCCCCTGAATGGGCATCATGAGAACATTGCCGTTTCTGAAACCCACAACCTCTGCCATGATGGACTCACTGCGGCCGTTCGGATAGATCCGGCACATGTCACCGATGCAATTCCCCGTATCATGTCCCTCGACCAGCAGGCCGGCAATTTCGGCGACCTTCCCGTAGAGGCGAAGGGAGTTTGCCTGTTCAATCGTTCTGAAGTGCCGCGCAAAGTGTGTTTCCATCTCTGATCAGCGGCCCTCCGATACGGTTAATGCTTCAAAGATTGTCTTCAGTTGTCCGTCGATTCGGGCGTCGACTTCAGTATGTTTCGATTCAATGACGGCCCCGCCGGGCTGTATCCTGTCATCCCGCTCCAGCACGAAGCTTTCCGCCAGTCCCTGGTTACTGAGGAAATCAGGTTTTGCCTCTGCGATATAGTCATAATCCTGCGGATTGAGCCTGATCGTCATATCATCCTTATCCTGGGAGGCGGCAACGGCATTTTTAATGACATCCATGACCACCGTTCGATCGACAGATACCTCCCGATGAATGATTTTCTCTGCGATCATCACTGCAAGTCTCAGCAGATCCTGCTCGGACTGTTTCCACAGGTTCGACCGCTCGGCCTTCACTTCCTCGACGGTTCGTTCCAGTGCGCAAAACGCCGTGGAAAGTTCTTTCAGCGCCCGGTTTCTGCCCTCGGTAATCCCCGCCGCATATCCGCTTTCATAAGCCTCTGTTTTCCATTCATCGATCGATGCCGGCGATAATCCCGCGCCGGGATTATTCAGCAGCCCTTCCTCCCGCCCGCCGCCCTTGCCAACTCCTGCGGTAATTGATGCATCAGCCGGCCCGGACCGTATGATCGTGTTCTGACCTGACCCCACGATCCTCACGTGCTCGGCTTTGATGACCTTATTAGACGAATTGATCATCGTCGCTCCCTCGCGATATCTGAATTCGTCCCTCTGCATCCAGCCGCTTCGCAACTTCGATTATGTTTCTCTGGCTGAGCTCAACCTCGGACAGGCGCGTCGGCGGCATGAGTTCTATGTCTTCTTGCAGCATCTCCGCCGCCCGCTTCGACATATTCCGGTAAATCTTCTCTCTCATCTCGGGATCGACGACTTTAATCGCCCGTGCGAGGTCTTCGCTGTTCACTTCCTGAAGAATATCCCGGATGCTCTTATCGTCCAGAACAAATATGTCATCAAAGGTAAACATGAGGCTTCGTATTTCACCGGCAAGTTCCGGATGTGCCTCATCCAGAAATTCGAGGATCGCGCTTTCACTCGACCTGTTCATCTTGTTAAGGATCTCCGCCATCATGTTCGCACCCCCGAAATACTGCTCGCTCGTATTTCCTACGATTAATTCAGATTCCAGTGTCCGCGCCATCTCATCAATGAATTCGTGTGGGACACTCTGGAGCGTCGCCATCCGTTTGACTATCTCCGTCTGTCGTTCAAAAGGAAGATTCTCAAGTATCTCCGCCGCCTGCTCCGGTCGAAGATGGGCAAGAATCAGGGCAATTGTCTGAGGATGTTCCTCCCTGGTAAACTCCATAATGACCCGGGGATCAATGGTACGCAGTTTTTCAATAACGGGATTGTCATAGGGCTTAAACGAATCATCTTCGATAGATTGTATGACCTTCTGGGCCTTATCCTCTCCCATCGCCTTGACCAGGATGCTTCTTATGATATCGCCACCGACGGATACGATCCCCTTTCCCTTTTGCTGGGCGAGCTTGCAGAATTCCCGGGCAACCTCGTGCATCTCTTCCTTCGATATGTTTCTGAGCCGGTTCATGTGGGCTCCCAGCACCTTGATTTCATCTGACCTGAGGTTTCGAATAACACGAACCGCCTGCTCTTCATCGAGCGACAAAAGCAATATGGCGGCTTTTTCCTGATTCGTCATGTTACCGTTGATCCTTCCCGTCTGTCCTTTTCGCCCTTTTATTTAAGCCAGTTTCTCATTAATTCGGCAAATCCCTGATCATCCGATCCGGCAAGCCGCTTGACCGCCTGTACTTCCGCATTGGCTTCGTTTTGAGGCCCCTCCAGTGATAACGAGCCCATGCCGACGCTCAACTGATCACTCATTCCCGCTGCCGTCAGCTCCCTCTGCTGTCGCACTGCAGGCTCCCCCCCCCGCTCCATCAGAGATTTTACCATCGGCCGGAGGACAAAGAGAGTGATAAACAGGATGGCGGCAAGTGATATCAGGTACTTCACCATCGGGAGGAAGAGGGTGATCTTGCTCTTCCATGAATCTTCCACCATGAGAGCCTGACCGGCATCCACTGTTTTGAACGGAATGGACGTGACGACAACCTGGTCCCCCCTGCGTGAGTCAAACCCCACGCAATTTTTTACAAGCTCTTCCAGGTCCCCCATCTCTTTCTTAGGGCGGGGCTGGAACTCTTCAACACCCTTGTCGTTTTTCACATAGGTTCCGTCGACCAGCACCGCAACGGACAACTTTTCGATCGTTCCCACGGGCATCATCGTTTTATTCACAACCCGGTTTACTTCATAGTTGACGACCTCATCGGTTTTTTCCCGTTGAGAGCCACCCCCGATTACCCCGCCGCCTTCCGTCGGCGCGACGGAACTCTGCCCTCCCGACGACGGAGGTCCGGCAAACCGTTCTATCTTTCGATGCCGGCTCCGGAGGGCAGGTTCTTCCGCATCGTAGATCTCTTCCGTTTTTTCCCTGACACTGAAATCAAGAGATGCCGAAACCCGGGCTATCACGTTGTCGCTTCCCACCACCTTGGTCAGCATGGACTGAATTCTATTGGCGAGTTCCGCTTCAACGTTTCTCTGATACTCAGCCTGCGACGAGGTTCTCCGTGAGAGCTGGGACCCCGCCTGCTGTTTCGACAGGACCCGCCCCCGGCTGTCCACAATCGTCACATTTTCCGGATTCAGGTCTCCGATGCTGCTTGCGACCAGATAGGAAATTCCTTCAATCTGCGAATCACCGAGCCGGCTGCCGTTCCGCAGCTTGAGGAAAACCGAGGCTGTCGGTTTCGTTTCATTCTCAACAAAAAGAGATTTTTTCGGTATCACAATATGAACCCTGCTTGCCTCGACTGCCTCAAGATTATTGATCGTTCTTGCCAGTTCCCCTTGAAGAGCCCGCTGATAGTTGAGCTGTTGGACAAAATCGGTGACGCCGAAATTCTTTTCGTCGAATATCTCAAATCCCACGGCGCCCCCCTGGGGCAGTCCCGCCGACGCGAGGTCGAGCCGCAATTCTGAGACGTTCTCACTGGGGACTAAAACAGAATCACCAGCCGGTGACAGTTTATAAGGAATTTTTTTATCCTGAAGGCGGGCGACTATCTTGCCGGCATCATCGGTAGACAGATTCGAATAAAGAATTCCATAATCCTTCTGGTTCATCATAACAACAAAAGCACCGATCACAACAAAGCTGAGGATGGCGGTGACGACGACAGAGATCCTTTTTGCCGGTGGCAGTGCGCTGAATCCCTGAAAAACCTGGCCGATAAACTGGAGTGGAGATGCCATAGGATCGTCCTCTATACCTGCATTCTCATGATTTCTTGATACGCCTCAATAATCTTGTTCCTGACCTGCATCATCGTCCTGAAGGAGATACTGGCCTTCTCCATGGCGATAATAGCTTCATGGATACTCGCTGAATCGTCGAGTTCCACTCGTGCTATCGCCTCGTCAGCCGCTATCTGCTGATTATTGATCTCGCCGACGACGTCACTCAACACATTGCCGAACGATTTATCCACCTTCTCTTTGCTCCCCGTCCCATGGTGAGCATATCCCCCGATAAGCTGTCCCGTTCGAATCGTTGTTTCATTCATCTCTGTTATCCCCATATTTTCCTTGCGCTCCCGTGGAGCAGCCCGCTCGAATGAGGCAGGGCGGTGAAACCGGCTCCGAACCGCCGGCGGTGCCCCATCTGTCTTTGTTCGTCCACTGCCGGGAAATCTTCCGTTCAATCACCGGTATCAATCTTTATTTTCCGATTTCCAGCGTCTTGAGCGCCATGTTCTTTGTGGCGTCGAAGGCGGTAACACATGCCTCATATGCCCTGTTTGCCATGATCATGTCCGACATCTCGATGATGGAATTGATGTCCGGCATGGTAACGAAACCGTTTTCATCTGCGTCGGGATGACCGGGATCATAAACCTGCTTCAGGCTGTTCTTGTCCTCGACGATGCCTTCGACCTTGACAACCCGAAGGGAGTCTCCCAGGACGCTGTCAAAGCTGTCATCGACCGGTTCGGAACCGAACACGGCAATCTGGCGCTTATACGGACCGCCGTCGGGCATCCTGGTAGTAGCGGCATTGGCCAGGTTTGAAATAATAACGTCCATCTTCGCCCGCTGCGCGGCAAACCCCGATGCGCAGACCTTGAACGCTCCATTAAAATCCATTACTTAACCTCCTTCAACACCGTATTAAGCCCTCTGAATTTCCTTGCCAACAACTCTGCCGTCATATTGTACATAAGGTGATTCTCCGCCAATTTTCCCATTTCCTGATCTATATTCACTCTCTTGCCGGAATCCACCACGTGAAGATCCGCCCCCTTGGCAGGGATGGCATCCCGGCAAAGATGGCGTTTGTCGTTCCGGGCCATGGACAGCGTTTCGTTTCCCTTCACCGCCGCATCGAGCTCCCTGTCAAAGACGAGGTCTTTCGCCGTGTAGTGCGGCGTGTCAATATTGGCGATATTCGATGCGATGACTTTATGACGCTTCGCCCGATAATCGAGCATCGTCGAAAGTAATCCGATTGCTTTATCAAATAAAGGGTCCATGTCACCACCTCACAGCATGATCTTCTTGCAAGCCATGTACCAGCGCCGTCGTGATAGTCAGGGAAGGTCACCATCCCACATTGCGCTTTCGATCATGTCTCCATCACGTTTATATTCGTTTAACTTGTTTCTCATGGTTCGCACGCTGATTCCGAGAATTTCCGACGCCCTCGTTCTGTTCCCGTTGACCCGTATCAGCGTCTCGAAGATGAGATTTCTTTCCACGTCCCGCAATGTCGACCCGTCAAATCTCGTAACATCCACCGTCGGAACGTCGTCATTATCGCTCGGTACCGACGGGGCGAATCCATCCTGTTCGAGGCACAGATGGCCTGACTGGATGACGTCGCCATCACAGAGCAGCACCGATCGTTCCATAACGTTTTCCAACTCCCTCACATTACCGGGCCATTCATACCGTTCCAGCAGGCGCACCGTTTCTTTTGACATGGTTGGCCGTTTTTTTTTGTTCACCCTGCTGTATTTCCGCAGGAAATGAGCCGCCAGAACGGCGATATCTCCCCTCCGGCTTCTCAGCGGCGGCACGGTGACAGGGACGACATTCAATCGGTAGTAAAGATCGCTCCGGAACTTATTCTCTCTGATGCAGGCTTTTATATCAGCGTTTGTCGTGGCGATAATCCGTACATCCACCGGCACGGGCTCCTTCGCCCCCAGACGGTCGACTTCAGACTCCTGGATAACCCTCAGAAGCTTGGCCTGAAGCTGTATGTCCATCTCGCCGATTTCATCAAGGAGAAGTGTCCCGCCGCTTGCCAGTTCAAATTTGCCCGCTCTTCTCATCGAAGCTCCCGTAAACGCGCCTTTCTCATACCCGAACATTTCGCTCTCAAGGAGATGATGCGGTATGGCGGCACAGTTAACGGCAACGAAAGGCATCCGGGCCCGAGAGCTGTGTTTATGAACATACCTGGCAAGGAGTTCCTTGCCTGTCCCGCTTTCACCCTGGATCAGAATACTTGCCGAGCTTCCAGCAACGTTTTTCAGCAACGTGAGGAGATTTTTCATTCTGTCGTCACCGGTGATAAAGCTTTTCTCACGGGACGGTTCGCAGACCTCCAACTCCGACACCTCCTCCGTACCGTTTTTCCGCAACACATCCCGGAGAATCATTTCAATATGATCGAATGAAAAGGGCTTCATCATGAAATCGGCCGCCCCCTCCTTCATTGCTTCGACGGCGGTGTCAACAGTCCCGTATCCCGTAATGACGATAACCGGCGTTTTCAATGATATCTTTTTGACTCCCCGGAGCACGTCTATACCGTTCATCCCCGGCAACCTTACATCGGTGATAACCGCTTCAAAGGAAGCATTCTCGAATTTTTTCAAGGCCTCGACACCGTCGCCGGCGGTCTCCACGGCATAGCCGCCGTCGGTGAGGTTCTCCGCAAGGGTTGTCCTCAGGGACTGTTCATCATCAACGATCAATATCGACTTTGTATTCATCGTGTTGTAATACCTGCCTTCAGAAAATCCTTGAAGTTCTCATCTGCCACATTATGGGCCGGCACCCTGCCTCGCTTCATCATGTGACAGGTCAGGTGACCGGGCAATGACAATGGGTCCACTTTCAGTTCTTCCCATAGCGATGATACAGATCGGACCAGAATTTTGCGTCCAGGCCGTAGTCAGTAAGCGCGGCCCAGAATTCATTCTGCTGTTTTTCCCGTAATGACGTAAAAATATGCTCTGCATCAGCTCCATTTCCACAATTCATGTGTCCCCGACCCAGCCAATAGAGATTCCAGATACTGTCTGCCTCCCCTGCATCTTCGGCAAGAGCCTTCGTATACATGTCCACACTTTTCCCATACCGGCCCTCATGGAAATAGCATTCGGCGAGCCCGGCATGCGATCCGGCGAAAATCGAGCCTTTATCACCTGTCACAGTCTTCCCCCCGTTCAGTGCCCGCGTGTAATTGACAATGGCCGAGGGATAGAAGCCCCTATCTTTCAGGACATCGGCATACTTTTTATACAGGCGGTGTATTCCGCCATCGGTGACTCCGGCATCGATGACGGAGGAATAAAAACGGGCCGCGTCGTCATACATCTTTTTTCGATAAGAAATATCTCCCATAATTTCCCGCGCCTTCTGAAGATGAGGCCGGCCGAACAACTTCGAATCGTCCAGAACTGTCTGCGCCCTTCGTGCCGCCTCATCATACTGACGGCTGTCGAAAGCAATCTCTGCCATGGCAAGAATGATGTTCGCCCGTTCCGGATTCGATAGGTTCATTCCTTCCATTTCCCCGAACACCGTTTGCGCGTCTGCCAGCAACCCGATTTTTTTTAAACTTTCACCGATCTTGGAAAACAGTGAAAAATCTCCGTATTCAAACAGGCCGTTTCTCCGGGACCTGGAATACAGGTCCGCCACCGACAGGTAATCCTTCTTTTCATATGAGCGCTCCACGAGGATTTTGCCGACCGCGTTAAGGCGCTCCCGGCTCTCCTTCGTTTTTCTCCCCGTCGGAAACCGTTTCAGCAGGTCGACATACCCATTGAATGCTTCTTCATACCGATCCTTCGCTTCCATGGCCCTGCTCTTTCGAAAAATGATTTCCTCCTTGTCTGATTCATCGAACGACTGGGCAGCGGCAACGTCATACGTCTTAAGGGGCTGATCGTAGCTTGCCATACCTGAAAAGATGTGGTGCGGCAGGATTATTCCAGGAACGGAAATACCCGTGTTCGCCATGGCAATGGCGCTTTCATGGGCCTGATCCGTTCGAGGATAGCGCTCGATAACGAGACCGAGCATTTTCAGCCCTGTCGAAACATCCCCTTTGCCCATGTATGACCTGCCGATGCTTACCATTACCCGCGCTGTCTCTTCGTGATCGGGATAGAGATTGAGAAGAACGTAAAGGGTCTCGATCGCCTGTTCATAATGTCCCGCCCTGAAATAGTGATCTCCCAGCCGCATGAGATCATTCCGGGACATCGATTCCGGATCGGGCCATCGTTTGAGGGCTTCCCGATACCAGCGATCGGCCGTGGAGAATTCGTTCATCCGGGAATAGCAGTCGCCGATGGTAAAATAGAGTTCCTTCATATCGGACGTCCCGGGATAACGTTTCACATAGCGTTCGAATTCCTCCGCCGCCTCCCTGTAGCTTTTCTGTTTGAAATATGTAATGCCCAGAAGGCGCGTCGCTTCACGCTGTGATGATGAGTCAGGGTGTTTCGCCCTGAGATTTCTCAATTCCGCGATTGCTTCGTAGTTCATGGAGAGATGTTCGTAACATTGCGCCAGGCGCAGGCGGGCGACGGCATCGTTCTCTGAGTTATCTCCATATGCGGTGATGACGCCGCGATAGTGTTCCATCGCCTTGAACAGCGCCTGCTCGTCGCCTTTTATTCCCATATGGAAGTAACAATCGGCAATGCTGGTCTCCACTGTTTCCTTCAGGCGAGGCGAGAGATCCTTCCTTTGTAACACCGACCGATACCGGTCCAGAGCGGACTCATACCTCCCCGATTCAAAGTCCCCATCGGCCTCTCTCGTGATAGGATCAGCGCTCTGTTTTTTCTCCGCGACATTCGCCGTGATCTGCTTATCCGACGTCTCAGGTTCAGGCAATGGCACCGCTACCTCTTTTTTCGGAGATCCCTGATTCACGGCGGTTACGCTCATTTCCGGAGCAGCAAGGTTTTTTTCCGGAACGGCGGCCTCTTCAATCTCAAGGACGGCATAACCGTCAATCATCCCGCGGCTTTTCAGACGGGTCCCGCAGGTCTCCGCGTCGTCCCGGTTGTCACTTGCGCAGGCAAAGACCCGATACCACATCCCCTTTCCCGGGATATCAATGGTCACATAAAAGGGCCTGCAGCCTTCTTCCCGCTTCAGTGATTCGATAGTGGTATGGGCGCCGGAAATGTCCTTGAAGGACGCCACGTGGACGCCATATCGTATCGCGGCACCCTGAATCTCCGCGGGAACAGCCATGACGGACATGACGACCCCGATCAGCAGAAAAACGGAAACAATACCCCGCCGCTTTGGCCTGCCGGTTTCTGATCTTTTCACCACGATGATCACTCCTTGGTTACTCTCGTCATGACAGAAGCAAGGAATATACCACGGGCGAAAGGAGAAGGGCTAAAGGCTCAAGGTGAAAGGCAAAGGGCGAAAGGCACAGGGCTCAAGGCGCGGAGCACGTAGGGAAAAGGTCAAAATGTCACGAGAGGCTTTTTCGACTTTTTTCGAGACCAACAATATTCATCAGGTGGGAACAGCCTGTCAAACGAAGGCATGAAAAAGCCAATTTTTTGACGGAGACAGGACGGTGTGATGGAGAGATACTCACGGGAAAGGGAAGAATCCTGGTGAATGCCCGTCTCACATCGGGCATTGGTGACTGTCATTGAACGGTATGAGGCGGTTTCTCCATGCCTGGTGATTTCGCTGAGGCAATGCGGGACGGAATCTCCCGTACTATGAAATGTTATACCGCTTCAATTTTTCAACATAGGTGGTTCTGTTCAGTTTCAGAAGTTGGGCCGCTTTATTTTTGACGCCTCCCGACTTCTCCAGGGCCTTTAAAAGAATGTTTTTTTCGAACTCGGTGACCGCCTGGTTGAGATTAAGCCCCCCTTCCGGTATGTCTATCTCTGAAGTGACATCTTCAGCTCTGCCGCCGTGGCGGTATATCCGTTCAGGCAGGTCATCTATCCCGAGGACCCCTTCTTCCTTCATGACGATAAGCATTTCCATGGTATTCTGCAATTCTCTGACGTTTCCCGGCCACCCGTATTCTACCATGTGCTCCATCGCTTCGTCAGTTACCGCATTAACCCGTTTCTTTTTCATGGTATTGAATATTTTCAGGAAGTGACCGATCAATATGGGAATATCGGCTCTTCTCTCCCTCAACGGGGGGATATGGATAGGAATAACATTGATGCGATAATACAGATCCTCCCTGAATTTTCCATGCTTTACGGCGTCTTCAAGATTTCTGTGCGTCGCGGCGATGATTCGAACGTCCGCCTCAAGTGTCCGCATTCCGCCGATCCGCTCAAACTGACGTTCCTGGATGACCCGCAGCAGTTTCACCTGGAGTGAGGGGCTCATGTCACCGATTTCATCGAGAAAAATCGACCCCTCCTGGGCCAGCTCAAACCGGCCGATCCTGCTTCTTATCGCCCCGGTAAATGCTCCCTTTTCATGTCCGAACAGTTCGCTTTCAAGAAGTTCTTCAGGTATGGCTCCGCAATTGACGGTAACAAGCGGCTTGGACTGCCGATCGCTGTTGAAGTGAATAGCCTTTGCCACCAGTTCTTTTCCCGTGCCGCTCTCTCCATATATAATGACGGTGCTGTCTGTCGAAGACACCTTTTTGATCGTCTCGAATACCCTCTTCATACTCTCACTGTACCCGATCATCTTACCGAAATCATATTTCTTTCTGAGACGGTCTTTCAACGCTGTATTTTCTTCTTTCAACCTCACGAATGACATGGCTCTCTGCAGGGTCAGCAGGACCATATC
>JAFGWZ010000141.1 GCA_016936905.1 Deltaproteobacteria bacterium
AAAATCGATGATCGACCTCGGGGATATCAATCTCATCGCCCGGGGCGACGTCGCGAAGCTGTCCGGCATCATCTCACTCCATGTCGGACGGGGGAACATCGACAGTCCTAACATCCATACCGGCATCGATGACGTGGCCGTGGAGGCCGCCATGAGCAATGGCCGCATCGACCCGCTGGTTGCCCGGGTTCGACTGCCGTCGGTGCAGGCGAACCTTTCGGGATCGGTCACAGATATAACCGGCACACCGTCGTTGCGGGCATCGGCAGAAGGCACCGTTTCGCTCCGGGAACTCGGGCGGAGCCTCTGCCTGGCACCGGCAATGACGGGGCAGGTAGCGGTTCACCTGCAGATAGCCGGTTCCCTCGACAATCCAGAGGGGCATCTCCGTCTCGATTATGGGGGCGGAACGATTCTGAAAACCCCGGTCGACCGGATTAATCTCGAAACGTGGCTCGCCGACCGCCTCGTATCGGTCAATGCCTTGACCATTCATGTCGCCGAAGGAACGGTCAAGGGAGAGGGAAGTATCGATCTTCGACAGTCCTTTCCGAAGGGGTTCCGTTCTCCAGAACGGAACCCGGAGGCTGTCGCCTATGCCCTCTCCCTCGAGGGAACGGGCATTCATCTGGACACGCTCATCCGTGACGGCCGTCGGCGGAGCGGGATCGTCAACCCATCGCTTTCGATTAGAGGAACGGGAGTTTCTCTGCATGACATGACCGCCCACGCCACTCTGGCCGTCAACGGAACGGGCGTAGGCACGGGAAGTCCCGCCATCCCCGTCGACCTCGAGGTCCGGGGAGATGCGGCATTGCGCCAGGGCACTGCCGAAGTCAGGCAATTCACCATTCGAGCCGGCAGGACTGAGGCTGATGTCCACGGTTCCTGGAATATTCTCTCAAACAGCATAAGGGGGGAGCTGTCCCTCATTGCTCCTGATCTCGCGGCAATCCTCCCGCCGTTCGGCTCCAACGATATCAGCGGAGCGATGGAAGTCACAGCGTCCGTCTCCGGCTCGACAAAGCACCCCGTCGCGGCATTGGACGTTCAGGGCGACAGGCTGTGGTACAGAAACGTCACCCTGGGCAGTATGAAGCTGAAGGCCCGCCTGGACGAGTCGGGAACGCTCACCCTGTTTCCTGGAACGGTGCACAGCGGGTCGTCGACGGTGCGGATAACGGGAACCTCCCGTTTATACGGTCCGGAAGCCGGAAGGCCATGGAGAGCTTCTCCCTTTACCCTGAACATAGAGGGAGACGATGTCCATCTTGAAGATTTCATACACGACACGGCGACCGGAACGGTATCCCTGAGGGGCCATCTCGAGGGAACCGTAAAGGAATCCGGCGGCATGGTGAAGCTGCAGGGGCGTGATCTCCACCTCTACGGCCAGAAGATCGCCGGGATCACCATGTCGGCCACTGTTGACGGCGGGGTGCTGCGGCTCGACTCCCTCGAGGTCTTCGTGACGCCGACGGAATCGATCTTGGGCAGGGGATGGCTCTCCCGTGAGAAAGAATATGAACTTGAGTTCATGTCCAGGGGAATCTCCCTTCATACTATCGAAGCCGTCCGGAAACAGGAGATTGCCGACGGTCTGGCCGCCTTCCATATCTCAGGACATGGTTCCCTTGACAATCCCAGCCTCAGCGGCAGCATCGGCATCGCCAACGTCACTGTCAGGGGAAAGGTAATTGACGACGTGAAACTTACCGGGACACTCCGCGACCATGTGATCCGGCTGAGCGGACGGTTGAACTTTGACCTCGACGGATCGTTCGATCTGACAAACGACAATTTTTCCCTGAAGGCCCGTTTTAACAGGGCCGACCTGTCTCCCTATCTGAAGGCCGGAGGGCTCGGGAAGATCGGCGGGCATCTGACGGGAACCGTCCACGCCGCCGGCAACGCCCGGTCCCTGAAGACGATAAACGCCGATGTGAACATTGCGTCAATCGATATGCTTTACGAGGAACAGAAATTTCTCTTCGGCCGTGATGTAGCCATTTCGCTCGCAAACGGCGTCATGACCATTCCCGAAACCACCATCATGCTGCCGCCGGAAGGGCGGATAACGATAGGCGGTCAGGGAACCTTCGGCGATTCGGGAACGTTCCGGGCGGAGGGCACCCTCCCCCTCACCGTTGCGGGACGTTTCATTGAGGAGATTTCCGACATAACGGGAACCGCAACCATGGCCATCCGTCTCGACGGCCCGATTGACCGGCCACGCGTCAAAGCGGACCTCGAATTCGATAGTGTCGGATTCACCGTCCCCCTTCTCCTTCAGAAACTGCACGACCTCAAGGGGAGGGCCCGTATCGATGCAAACACCATCATTCTTGACGGTATCGCCGGCTCTCTGGATACAGGATCTTTCACCCTTGAAGGCACGGTCATTCTCCACCGGCGGATCGAACCCGAACGGATGTCGCTGGCCTTCTCCGCCGCATCGCTCCCCATTCGCGTACCAGACACACTGGATATGCTTCTCTCCTCGCGGCTCTGGATCGAGGGAACGAGGGAACAATCGACGGCGAAAGGTGAAATCGTTATCCTTGAAGGCACTTATTACAGAGACGTGAGACTGAGCCCGCTTCAGGGAGTCAGTGAGCGAAAGCGTGAAACCGCCCCGCCAGAAGGTGATACCGCCATCCCTTTCGTGAAGAACATGGCGCTTGATATAGTTATCGACCGGCGCAATCCCTTTATTATCAACAACAACCTCGCGACGATGACGGTAAACCCCGATCTCCGCATCGTGGGAACTGTCTCCCGTCCCCTGATCAGGGGACGCGCCACCGTCGAATCGGGAACGGTGACATATCAGGGTACATCATTTATAGTGAAAAAGGGGATCATCGATTTCATCGACCCCTATAAGATCGACCCTCGGATCGAGGTTATGAGTACCGCGACAGTCCGGGAATGGATTGTTTTCCTGGAAATTGCCGGCACCAGGGAGCAACTTGACTTCAAGCTGACCTCCGATCCTCCCGAAGAGCACGGCGACATTCTATCCTTACTGCTCCTCGGCAAAACGACCGGCGAGTTGATCAGGAAGGAAGGCGGAACAACACAATCGACGGAACAGATGCTCGCCGGACTTATCGCGTCAACCTTCGGAAAAGATATAAAAGAAGCGACGGGACTGGATATCGTTAAGGTTGAAACCGCTCCCGGAAACAATGAGGCCCCGTTGGACCGCATAAAGGTGACGCTCGGGAAGGACCTGTCCGAAAGGACAACAATACAGTACTCGGTGGAATCGAAAGAGGGAGAGGTGGTCCAGAGAGCTGTGGCGGAATACAAACTCTTTGAGCACTTCCTCGCCCGGGGATTCCAGGATACCCGGGGGGTTTACGGCGGAGAACTCCAGTTCAGAATCGAATTTCGATAGGACACGATATAATTCATGAATAGTACAGCCATCTCCCGAATCGGACTGATTCTCGCCTTTCTGGTTATTCTTGTGCCGGTGTGCCTCGCGCCGGGCCCGTCATGCTCGGAAGAATCGGGGAAACGGCCCTCAGGGGATACCAGGCCCGTCATCTCACGGATTGTTATCGACACAGGCGAACCTGCCGTCGTCGACGGCACACTGCGGGAAACGGCCAGAACCTTGATCTTCCTCAAAGAGGGAGAACCCTTTTCAGATGACCGCCTCAAGGATTCCATCGACGCCCTCGCCGTATCACAGATGTTCGAAGAAATACATGCCGATTCAAAAGAAGAAGCTGACGGCCTGGCTCTCCTGTTCCGGCTGACCCCCATGAGACGGATTAAGGAAATAACAGTGGACGGCCATTACCCACTCTTTGAACGGGACATCCTGAACGCGATAAGCATCCACGGCGGTGTTTCCTTCGTGAGAAAAGACATTCCGCGGCAGGCGGAGCTTATCGCTGCTCTCTATGAACGGCAGGGGTTTATCGGTCCGAAGGTCGCCGTAACGGTACGGGAAAATGGCGGCGGAACCGTGGATATTCATATCACCATTGAAACGGATGCCTACTATTCGCTCGACAGCCTTGACATGGAAGGAAACCGGGCATTTTCCGACGGGCGGTTGAAATTCAAAATGAAATCCTGGCGGGCCGCCGCATGGCCCGGCAGTTCAGGACGGTTCGTCGGGGAGGATTTCACAAAAGACATGAAAGCGCTTTTGTCGTTTTACCGCGGCAAGGGGTATGCCGACGCGGCAATCGAGCATGGGATCGATAAAAATCCTCAAACGGGCGTCGTCACCTCTCTAATAACCATCGACGAAGGCCTTTTTTATGACATCCGGTTTTCAGGAAACAAGGAATTCCTGGACTGGACTCTCCGGAAAGACCTCGTGCTGTTTGAAACGGGCAACAGAAATGGCCTGGGATTGAAAAAAACCGTTAAAAAAATAAAAGAGAGGTACCGGCAGGCAGGCTATCTCGACGCCCGTATTTCCATCGTCGAAGAAACTAATCAGGAGGATAAACGAACAGACCGGACGATTACCATTGTCATCGATGAGGGCGCTCAATCAATTGTCAGGTCTATTGAGATAGCGGGCAACAGCGCGTTTGACGACAAGAAAATCAGAAAGCAGATGATCACCGGTCTCACCGGAATTGTGGAAAAAGTGGCCTATGTTCCGGAAGAACTGGAAAAAGATGTGTTGGCAATTTCATCCCTCTACGTCCGGGAAGGATATGCCTCCGCCGTGATCGAACCTTCCGTCCGGTTCAGCGACGACCGGAAAGCCGTTGATATCAACCTGGCCGTCACGGAAGGCGTGCGGACAGTCGTTTCGTCGGTATCCATCGAAGGGGCAGGCCTCATGTCAGGCAAAGCGGCACACGAGGCCCTCATGTTAAACAAAGGGGCTCCTTTCCGAAGCTACATGGTTCGAAGCGATAAAAATATACTGGCCCAACGAATAGCCGAAAAGGGATATCCCCATGTCGCCGTGCAGACACGTACCGCTATGAGTGAGGACGGGTCGGACGCGGACATTACCTATCGAGTCGACGAGGGTCCCTATGTGCGGATGGGGCAGACCTACTTCACAGGAAATTTCCGGACTCGAGACAAAGTCCTCCGGAACGAACTCGAACTGAAGCCGGGCGATCCCTTCTCCCTGTCGAAAATGCTTGAACAGCAGAAAAACATCCGCGATATGGGCGTCTTCAACACCGTCCGGTTCAAGACCATCGGCCTTAAGGAAAAAGCGGATACGGTCAACCTCATCGCTGAAGTGGAAGAGAAGAAACCCTATTACTTCGAGTTCGGCGGCGGCTACGAATCGGACAGCGGGTTTACCGCAAAGACGGGAGCGGGAGACCGCAATCTGTTCGGAAGCAATAAACATGGGTGGATCAGCGGACAGGCAAGCCAGGTCGGTTACCGCGGCGATTTAGGACTGGCGGAGCCCCGGCTGTTCGGAACGAAGACCGGCCTTTCATTGAACCTGTTCGCGGAACGGATTGAAAAATTCAATCAGGACTTCGGAACGAAAACGTACGGCACCTCCGCGGGGCTGAGCCGGAAGGTCTTGCCATCCCTGACGGCGGGGTTCGCCCTCACATTCGAACAGAAAGACCAGTATTCGCTCGTCTCGGCCGGCAAGGCCGCCCGGACCGATGAATTTCAGTCCAGGAGCATCTTGGTCACCACACCGTCCATAACCTACGACACCAGGGATTCTTTTGTCCGGCCGAAAAAAGGGATGTTCTCCACCGTGTCCGTCGATGTTTCCGCAGGCCTGAGAAATTCGCTGGACAACTTCCTGAAATATCGCCTGGATGCGAGATATTTTGTGACTCCCGTCACACGCCTGACCATCGCCCTGCTTGGCAGGGGCGGATACATCAGCACCTACGGGTCTGACGGAACAATTCCGAAGGACCAGCTTTTCTATCTCGGCGGGACATCGGACGTGAGAGGCTTCGATGAAAACTTGCTCAGGTACGACAGGGCGGGAAATCCCGTGGGCGGCACAACGGCGTTGTCGGGAAGCATTGAGGCGAGAATCGACCTGGGGCATAATGTCGAGTTTGCCCCGTTCTACGATACCGGCAGCGTGAGACATGCCGCAGGTGACAGCGGTTCCGATTCATTCCGTTCCTCCGCCGGCGTGGCTCTGCGGTACATCACTCCCATCGGTCCGATCGGCCTGGCCTACGGGCACAAGCTCGACCGCCGGGAGGGAGAGAGCGCGGGACGATTTCACTTTGCCATCGGGTACATGTTCTAAGATACTGTCAGCCGTCGCGCCCTCTGCGGAGTGCCGGGGGGAGAGGCACACCGCGTCACTCATCAGGAATAATCATGCTCGTCCTGAATCGCTCCCACTAATTCCTCCAGGATATCCTCAAGCGTTATGAGGCCGGCCACTTTACCCTCACGATCAAGGACCACGGCCTGATGCAGCCTTTTCGCCTGAAAATTACGCAACTGGGAATCGATGGTTCGGTCGGCCGGTATAAAGTATGGCGGCCGAGTGATTTTCTGTATGGAAACCTTTTTATTCTCATCGAAGAGCTTGAGCACGTCCTTGCCATGGAGAAACCCGACGATATCCCGTTTCTCACCCTTGCTGACGGGAAACCGCGAGTATCCCGTTTTCAATATGATGGCAACCGCTTCTTCGACGGGTGCTTCGATGTCGATAACGGCCATATTTTCACGGGGGATCATGATATCTTCCACGGATTTATCATTGAGGGCGAATACCCTTGAGAGCATTTTTCTTTCATCTGCAGTGATCGTCCCCTCGTCCCATGCCATTGAGATGCAGGTCTGTACCTCTGCTTCCGTGAAAAGGGGTTTCTCAATGGTGGTGACATCCACTCCTATGAGCGTCAGGATCTTCGTGCTCACATAGGTGACGGCTACAACGATGGGATTGAACACCACCATGATAACATTGAGTATGGGGGCCGAGAAGAACGATACCCGCTCGTTGAAATACTTGGCATAGACCTTGGGCGTGATCTCCGCAAAAATCAGGATCGCCAGGGTCAGAACGACGGTAACGTAGATGATTCCCCTTTCCCCCCAGAGTGAAATAGCAAGCCCCGCGGCCAGGGCGGACATGGAAACATTGACAAGATTATTGCCCAGCAGAATCGTTCCGATGAGCTTCTCCGGTTTTTCAAGCAGTTGTTCAACAATTTTGACCCGCCGCGGCTTCACCTCTCCGAGACGTTTCAAACTTATTTTACTGACGGCCATGAGCGCTGTTTCAGACCCGGAGAAGAAGGCCGACATGCCCAGAAGAATGAGCAACAGTATAAAAAGCAAAACAGGATGGTCCAACATTTCATTTCCCTTCCTTTACTGCCTAACAGCAAACCCGGCCATCCACTGGATTTCCGCCGCCGTGCTCGCGGGCTTTTTCGCTCCATGAAACGACAGGTACGGGGTTACAGCCACCGTTTTCTCTTGAAAAAGACAATCAGCACGCCCGCAACGGAGAGCATCACGACCCAGAGGGCGGGATAGGCCCACCTGATCTTCAGTTCCGGCATGAATTCGAAGTTCATCCCGTAGATGCCCGCGAGAAACGTGAGCGGAATGAAGATGGACGCAAAAATGGTCAACACCTTCATCACTTCGTTCATTTTATTGCTCACACCGGAGAGATACAAGTCGATCATTCCCGACAGAAGATCCTGATAGGTCTCGACAGAATCGATAACCTGAATCGTGTGGTCATATACGTCACGGAGATACATGGAAAGATTTTCAGTAATGAGCGGCGACTCCACCCGCTCCAAGCCGCTGATGACCTCCCTGAGTGGCCATACCGATTTTCGGAGGTGCACGATCTCCTGCTTTAGATTGTGGATATCCTGGAGGGTCTCCGACTGGGGGTCACCCGCCAGTTCCTCTTCCAACTGCTCGATCCGGTCACTGCATTTCTCGAGGAGGATAAAATAATGATCCACGATGGAATCGATGAGCGCGTAGGCAAGATAGTCCGCTCCCATCCTCCTGACACGGCCTTTTCCATTCCGGATCCGGTCCCGCAGCGCGTTAAAGACGTCTCCTGATACTTCCTGAAAGGAAATAACAAAATTTGACCCGAGGATAACGCTGAATTGTTCCGTCCGAACGGTATCGGTTTCGCTTTCATAGGCAAACATCTTCGTGATGATGAAAATGTACTCCTCGAAATCTTCCATCTTCGGACGTTGCCCCGTATGGAGGATATCCTCCAGGATCAGCGGATGGATATTGAAGTGTTTCCCTATCTTCTCAATGACGTCGACCTCATGAAGGCCGTCAATATTGATCCAGGTCACCGTTGACGTTTCCTTGAAAGGAAAGCATTCTGCAACCGTTGCGACCTCTTTTTCCCCAAAGGCCGCCTGGTCATAATCAATGATGGTTATCTTGGTTTTTTCGACCCTTTTCTCCCCGACATGAATCAGAGATCCCGGGGCAAGTCCCGCTTTCTCTGATGTTCTTCTGAATAACCTCGCCATGACGTGATCCCTCCTTTTTAAACGGCCCTAACGCCGGAAAGACAGATCGATATACCCTCCCGGCAGATTTTTCACTGTTCCCGCTTCTCATTCTGTGAAACGGTGATCGTCAGCGGCCTCCTATCATCCTGGGCCAGGTAGGTCGTCGTCGTCGGGAAGGCGAATTCGATGCCTTCCTTTTCGAACGCCCGCATGATCTGGAAGTTGACTGTTTCGTTGAATTCAATGGACGACCAGTAGTCGTTCTTTTTAAACCAGTACACCATAAGGATGTTTAGGGACGTATCGTTGAAGTCGCTGAAATACACTTTCGGGGGACGCTCTGGATCAAGCTCAGGCCGATCCCTGAGAATATCCTTGATCAGGGCAACAGCCTTTTCTACCTTATCAGGGGGCGTGTCGTAGGTAACCGTGATATCTGCTCTTCGGCGGATAAAAGGCCGAAGCTGAACATTTTCGATGCTCATGGCCGCCACCTTTTCATTCGGAATGGTAATGACGTGGCCGGCAAAGGTCCTGATCCGGGTGCTGCGGAGGCCGATCTCTTCGACGATGGCGTGCTCTCCCTCGATGTGAACCCAGTCGCCCACGATGAAGGGCTTATCGATCATGAGCATGAAGCTGCCGAAGAGATTCTTGAGTGTATCCTGAGCAGCCAGCGCCACCGCCAGTCCGCCGATTCCGAGTCCCGCCATGAGGGTTGTCATCGGTTTCCCCGTTGCCGCCTTCAACAGGTATATGAATCCGAACACCACGATGAGCACCTTGGCGACGACCCGGACCATCTGGACGAGGTTCAGGTCGAATTCGTTGTCTTCCCTGGAAACGAACTTTGTCAGCTCATGCTCGACCACATCAAGGAGGCGGTAGAGAAATATGACAATCGCTATCGTGGCAAGGATGCTTACAATCGTCTCGGCAAAGCCGTCGGCCGCTTCCGGCAGAACCAGGATTTCCTGCAGCGCGTACACGGCGATCGCTATAAGCAGTATTCGCATCGGCCACAGGGCGGCCCGCAGGACCAGTCTCATTCGCACTTTTTCCGCCGAATCCCTGAGGGAGACAGTCATCGTGTCAAGAAAGGCGGTCAGAAGGCTTCCGCCCATATAGAGTAAAATGAACACAAACAGGAGCGACAGATACCGCCATGCCGACGATTCCCACAACCATGGAGGAAAGAGCGACTTATCGGCATAGATAAAAAAGAGTGCTGCCGCCACGATAGCGGCTATCCGAAGGAAACCCTTCAGATTTTTCAGACCCCGCTGAGATATTTGCCGTTTCATGGTCTCCGGTACCCGCCCATAGATGAGATCCATGAACTGGACAAGGTGAAAGAGAAAGAAAATGATCGCCAGCGACAGCAGAAACGTCTCCAAACCGTGGAGCAGCACGAGCAGTTTCGGCGGGATAATCAGGGGAAGCTCCGCGGCCCTCAACAGGAGCGCCGCGAAAGCGAATCTCAGCGACGGCAGAAAGCCCGACAGATAGGGCGACCACTGCTGGAGCCCCCGTCTATCCAGGACTTCTCCGATACGTCGGTTGCTGTAACGCCATGCCGTTTCAAGAATGAAAAATCCAACAACCAGGATGACGGCCGACGCGATAAACTGCCACGCGTCATTTCCGGCCTGGACCTTGCCGATAAGTCGGACAAATTGATCAAATAACTCCTTGACGCTGCTCATGCCTGCTCCTTCTCATGTCGGAAAACGAAATTCGGAAAATGGATAACGGAATTCGTAAACCGGAAAACGGAAAATAGAAATTGGGAATTCGTAAAACGCAAACAGGAAAACGGGAAACGTGTGTTGTAAATTGGCAAATAGTAATTGGAAAATAGAAAACAAAATAGAAATACCAAGTCTGCCCTTCCTGTTCCACGTATTTAACTCTTTGCCTTTAGCCTTTTGCCCCGAGCCGAAAATCGCCCTTC
>JAFGWZ010000142.1 GCA_016936905.1 Deltaproteobacteria bacterium
ACCTTATTCTACGCGGCGCCCACACCGGCCCGGCCCGGGCAGATCATCGGGTCGATCGGGCCCACGACGAGCGGCCGCATGGATCAGTACACGCCGCTGCTTGTCGAGCACGGTTTAAAGGGCATGATTGGAAAGGGCAGACGATCAGCCGAGGTACGAGAGGCGATAAGCCGTTATAAAGCGGTCTATTTCGGAGCCATGGGGGGCATTGCCGCAGTGCTGTCGCAGTGCGTGCGGAATGCCGCAGTGATTGCCTATGACGATCTGGGGCCCGAGGCGATGTTGCGGCTGGAGATTGTGGAGTTTCCCCTCGTTGTCGTCAATGATATCATGGGCGGCGATCTCTATGATGATGCAATTGAGAAATACCGCCGGTGACAGGGCGTAAGTGGATTGGCAAACGCAGCGCTTACGTGGGCCTGCTCATTGTCCGCAAGGAAACGGGGCGCTATTTTTGCCAAATAAATTATTGACACTGGGAATTAAATATATTACTAGTTTTTCTTCATGATGAATTTCCAGCGTAAATTAATGATTTAAAGGGAGAATCGCCTGATGATTGAAATCCGTTGGCATGGAAGAGGTGGTCAGGGAGCCGTTACATCAGTGGAGATGCTGGCATTGGCTGCCATTGAAGAAGGTAAGTATGCCCAGGGTTTCCCCAGTTTCGGTCCTGAACGACGGGGGGCCCCCGTTGCGGCATTCAACAGAGTTGATGATAAACAGATAAAGGTACGGTCCGGTATTTACGAGCCTGATGTGGTCGTTGTTCTTGATCCCAGTCTTGTAGCCCTTGTCAACGTGACGGAAGGCCTCAAGGAGAACGGAATCCTGATCGTCAATACGGTGCTTTCTCCTGACGAGATAAGGACCCGGACGAAGTTCAAAGGAACGATCGCGACAGTTGACGCCACTAAGATCGCTCGTCAGGAACTGGGCGTTCCCATTACAAATACCACGATGCTCGGTGCCGTCGTCAAGGCGGCGAGTCCCGTGAAGGTTGAATCGTTGAACGCTCCTCTCAAGGAGAGATTCGGGAGACTGGCTCCGAGAAATATGAAAGCGCTCAAACGGGCGTATGATGAGTTACATCTATCTACAGCAGCTTAAATAACATTGAGGTTGTCCTATGAAGAAGAGAAAATGGCCTGAAGCGTGGCACGAAGTGAGTCCCGGCTGCGTTGTGTTCGCCCCTGCAAATGCGAGAGAATATCACACGGGCAGTTGGAAGGCGCAGCGTCCGATATGGGATGATTCAAAATGTATACAATGTGGTGTCTGTTATATATTCTGCCCTGAAGGATGTATAACACAGAATGAAGACAAGACATTCAGAGCGGATCTGGACTACTGCAAGGGGTGCGGCATCTGTGCTCACGAATGTTGGCCCGGTGCCATAACGATGATTGAGGAGGGTTAAGAATGGCGAAACGTGTTGGTATGGAAGTAGCGATCGCGGCGGCTGAGGCTGTCGGGATGTGTAATATTGACATGGCGGCTGTCTATCCGATCACTCCCCAATCACACATTGCGGAACATCTTTCGGAAATCGTCGCCGATGGAAGAATCGACGCCGAGTTTGTAACCGTCGAATCAGAGCACTCGGCAATCAGTTGTGTTACCGGCGCTTCGGCAACGGGCGCCCGGGTCTACACGGCGACCAGTTCCCAGGGGCTGATGCTGATGCATGAAATCCTCCCTATCGTTTCAGCCATGAGGCTTCCTGTCGTCATGGGAATCGCCAATCGTGCCGTATCGGGGCCGCTGAACATCCTGAACGACCACTCGGATATCATGCCCCAGAGAGATAATGGATGGATCGTCATCTTCTCCGAAAATGGCCAGGAAGCGGTGGATCTTACCATCCAGTCCTTTAAAATAGCGGAGCATCCCGATGTCATGCTGCCCTGTTGCGTCAATATCGACGGCTTCCAGTTGACCCATATGGTTGAACCGATTGAATTTCCCGATCAGAAGCAGGTCAACAAGTTCCTCCCTCCGAGGAAACCCTATGCGACCCTTCATCCTGACAAGCCGGCATCGATGGGAACCTTTGCCATGTCCGACATCTTTCACGAAGTGATGAAGGCGAAAGACGAGGCGCTGAAAGATTCCAAGAAAACGATTTTGAAGGTCTGGGCTGAGTGGGAGAAGATGTTCGGCCGCCGGTATCGTCCTGTTGAAACATATCTCGCCGATGACGCGGACGTACTTCTCTTGACCATGGGCTCCATGGGAGAAACAGCGGAAATTGCCATCAACGAATTACGGGAAAAGGGAGTTGCCGCCGGACTGGTCAAGATACGGCTCTGGAGGCCGTTCCCCTTTGACGAACTGAAACAGGCGGTGAAAAAAGCCGGGATCCTCGTCGTGACGGACCGCGCGGTTTCCTTCGGCGGCCCTGGAGGTCCCGTTGCCGGTGAGGTTAAGGCGGCGCTGTACGATGAGAAGAAACGCCCCCTGATCTATAATCAGATCATCGGACTCGGGGGACGTGACATGGCCGTGTCCGATTTCGTCAAAATGGTTGAAGATGCCGTCAAAGCCGGTGCAAAAGGAATCACGAAAGATTACGAATTTTATGGAGTGAGGGGATAATGAATATTATAGAGAATTTTGATTTATATGCCCCGAGGCTGGTTGATAAGAAAGAATACCTCTGTTCCGGTCATCGCGCCTGCCAGGGGTGCGGAGAAGTTCTGGGACTTCGTCTCCTGTGCAAAGCCCTGGGACCTGATGTCGTCATCGCGAATGCCACGGGATGCATGGAAATCATATCAAGCATGTACCCTTACACGGCATGGGAAGTGCCGTGGATTCACGTGGCCTTTGAAAATGCCGCGGCAGTCGGTTCCGGCGTTGAGGCAGGCCTCAAAGCGCTGCGAAGAAAAGGGAAAATAGCCGATCGCGATGTGAAAGTAGTGGGAGTCGCCGGCGACGGCGGCACCATGGACATCGGATTGCAGGCTCTCTCGGGAGCCATGGAGCGTGGCCACGATATGCTCTTTGTCTGTCTTGACAACGAGGCTTACATGAACACGGGAATCCAGCGGTCGAGCGGCACCCCCATGGGGGCGTCGACCACGACATCTCCCGCCGGAAAGGTGAGCCAGGGACAGAAAACGTGGAAGAAAAATGTACCTGAAATCATGGTTGCTCACGGCGTCCAGTACGTGGCGACGGCGTGTCCCAGTTACCCCTTGGATTTCATCAACAAGGTCAAGAAAGCCATAAAGGTGAAAGGGCCGTCATATATCCACTGCTTTACCGTCTGTCCCACCGGGTGGAGAAGTCCCTCAGAAATGACCATTAAGCTGGGCCGGCTCGTCGTTGAAACGGGTATATTCCCCCTGTATGAAGTGGAAGACGGAAAGTACCGAATGACGGTTGAAGTCGATCAATTGCGACCCGTCGAAGATTACATGAAACCCCAGGGTCGATACCGTCATCTCACCCCGGATCAGATAGAGATAATTCAGGACCGGGTATACCAGGAATACAACAAATTGCTGGACAAGGTGAACGGCCTGCATGCATGGTCGGATCTGCAGTATGAGTGGGGGTTGTTTGATTAAAATTCCACAGCTTGACAATACATAGAATAGGGTGGCTTAAGAATGGATAGAGTTGCTTTTAGCAGTTGGAATGGGAAGATAATAGATAATAGAAAGGGTAAGGCGTCAAAAGCGTCGAAATCGGCTGGTGTGGACTTTCCTGAACTGCCGGGTAAGGCGGATGCCTTCATGGGATGGAACGGCCTTGTGGTTATGAATCCAAAGGCGGATGTTGTTTCCCTGACCCTGAATTATCTGAAGGAAGCGAGGAAAATATCGTGTGGTGAATGCTCTGTATGCATGATTGGTATCGATAAGATCCTCGACATGCTTGAGCTCATGGCGGACGGGCTGGGAGACAAAGAATCACTCGCTGAAATTGAACGGATTGCCGGTGAAGTTTCTGCCAACGCGAAGTGTGCCTATGGACAGGCCTCTCTCTTTCCGGTTTCCGATGCCGTCAAATATTACAAGAATGATTTTCTTGATCTCATCAAAGGCGAGAGAAAACTGGAATCTGCGGAATATAAGGCAGCCGTCACCGCACCATGCATTGAAGCGTGTCCTGCCGGCCTCGATATACCGGGGTATATCGAACTGATCAAAAACGACAGATTTGCAGACTCCCTCAATCTCATCAGGGAAAAATGTATCCTTCCCGGTGTTGTCGGGCGGGTATGCACCCATCCCTGTGAGAAGGCCTGCGTAAGGAACGATCTCGATGAACCGCTTTCAATACGATTGCTGAAGAGGGCGGCGGCGGATTGTGATCTTCTGGCCGGCGGCGGGTCATTGGGAAGTCCGGGAGCGGAGAAAAAGGAAAGAGTCGCCGTTATCGGGTCTGGGCCCGCAGGGCTTGCGGCGGCTTACAATCTTCGCGTCATGGGATACGGTGTAACGATATTTGAAACATTTCCACAGGCCGGCGGTATGGCTGCTGTCGGTATTCCCGAATACCGGCTGCCGTCCGATATCCTCAGCCACGAAATCGATCTTATCAAGAGAACGGGTGTCGACATCAAACTCAATACGAAAGTGGACACCCTCGATGTGCAGCGTTTGAAAAAAGAAGGATATGACGCCGTGTTTGTTGCTGTTGGAGCTCATAAGGGGAATCCCATGGGAGCCAAAGGCGAGGACGCCGGATGTGAAGGATTTGTCGACGGGGTCGAATTCCTCAGAGACGTCAATTTAGGCAGGAAGATTGAGCCGAAGAAAAAAGTTCTTGTCATCGGAGGCGGTGACGTCGCTGTCGATTGTGCACGTAGCTGCATACGAATCGGGTTCAAGGATGTTGAGATCGTATACCGCAGGTCTCGTGCCGAGATGCCCGCCCGGGATGAAGAAATCGAAGGGGCTGAGGCGGAAGGAGTAAAATTCACCTACCTCACCGCTCCCATGGAAATCGTCGCTTCGAAAGGGAAGTTCGAATGCCTCGGGTGTGTTAAGATGAAACTGGGCAAACCCGATGAGAGCGGAAGAAAAAGGCCCGAGCCGGTCAAGGGAACAGAGCATACCATTAAAGCGGACATGGTAATATGCGCTATCGGCCAGAAACCCGACCTGCCCGTTGTGAAGGCCAAGAAGAAGCTCTCCACCACATCATGGGGAACGGTTCAGGTCGATGGTGCCACCTACAGGACATCGGTTGACGGTGTCTTCGCGGGAGGTGACTGTGTGACCGGCCCGGCGACACTGATTGAAGCGCTGGATGCGGGAAACAAGGTTGCCGCGAGCATCGACGCCTACCTTCAGGGCACCAAACAGGGGAAAGATGTTTCCTTTGCGGGTGTCGAGGTGGGAAAACAGAGGGGAGATGCCTTCATCGGCAAGAAACAGGCGGAGACGGTCGGCATGCTTGACCCGAAGAAGCGGATCAGCGACTTCGCCGAGATTGAAGGCGGATTCACCAAGGATCAGGCGATGCAAGAGGCTCGCCGCTGTCTCAGATGTTACCGCGTTGTCGTTTGGCAATAAAAGATCAGAAATAATTTTGAAATTCATTGGAGCAAGGGGAGCGGAATGATTGATATAGTAATAAACGGGCGGAAGGTGAAGGCAAAAGAAGGTTCGACGATTTTGGACAATGCCCGAGAGCTGAGATTGGAAATCCCGACACTCTGTCACCACGATGATCTCAGTCCATTCGGAGCCTGCCGTCTCTGTGCGGTTGAAGTAAAGGTCAACGGCAAATGGCATATCGCCACATCCTGTAACACGGTGGTTGAAAAAGGAATGGAAATTAAAACGGACACCGACCGGGTTCGGGAGAGCAGAAAGCTCGCCGCTGAATTGCTGTATTATAAATATTCTGAAACAGAGACGGTGCGCGAGATTGCCGGGAAACTGGGAGTCGATGTTTACGATGAACCGGGAGAGGAACACGATTGCATCCTCTGCGGGCTGTGTGTACGGACCTGCCGGGAAATCGTCGGCGTAAGCGCTCTTACATTCCTGGACCGAGGTCCCGGTCGTGATCTCAGCGAGCCGAAGATCGATTTTAATCCTGCAGCATGCATCGGATGCGGGTCATGTGCCTATGTCTGTCCCACCGGGTACGTAACCATGACGTCCGACGATGATAAGAGGATGATCTGGAACAAGATCTTTAAAATGGTGCCCTGTGATGTATGCGGACGATACTTCGCACCGGAGGATCAATTGCGGTACATCAGCAGGACGACCGGGGTACCGTTCGAAAAACTCACAACCTGTGTGAGCTGCAGGTGAGGATTCATAAAAAAAGAGTTGTAAATAATCGGCGATTTTGATACAAGCGCCTGATCGTCAGATATTCCTCGGTAGCTCAGCAGGTAGAGCAACTGGCTGTTAACCAGTGGGTCCGTGGTTCGAGTCCGCGCCGGGGAGCCAGAATACTCAGGGAGTTACGCTATGTCGTGACTCCCTTTTTTTTATGTCCCCATGTCCTGTGACTGTATGCTGCAATATGCAGAGATCCCTTAAAAACAACGATAGAACGATACCGGTTCATTATAAGATGTACGGCATTCACGGGCAGCTGGCCCCCTGAAGGTGAACTTGCCACTCGACGTGCGGCGGGCCATCTGGTAAAGTAGTTGCTGATTCGGATTGGAGAAGAACCGACATCAATAGCCCGGTCCGACCTCGGCGGCGACCACGGGGGTAACCTATGAAGGCAACACAAGACAAAGCATTGGATGCTCATTTATTGATGAAAGCCTATGAGCGGTTCCTGCCGAGTGAATTTCTCGATTTGCTTGGAAAGGAAAAGATCACTGCCATTCAGTTGGGCGATCATATAGAGGAGCATATGACGGTCCTCTTCTGTGATATCCGTGGCTTCACCCCGTTATCTGAAGAGATGACTCCTCAACAGACATTTGATTTCCTCAACTCGTACCTCATGCAGATGGAGCCGGTTATCATGAACCATCGTGGCATCATCGATAAATATATCGGTGACGCCATAATGGCACTTTTCCCTGTAAGTGCCGACGACGCAGTGCGATGTGCCATTGCGATGACAAAAAGACTCAGTGAATATAATGGAGGGAGAACAAGAGCCGGGTATGAACCCATCAGGATAGGAATTGGACTCAATTCCGGGCTCTTGATGTTCGGCATCATCGGGGGAATCAACAGGATGGAAGGAACGGTTATCGGCGATGCGGTCAATCTTGCCGCCAGGATTGAGTCATTAAGCAAACAATACGGTGTCCAACTGCTGATAAGCGAACATACCTTGTATACCCTGAAGCAGCCGGACGATATTTCCATTCGGTTTCTCGACAGGGTCCTCGTCAAAGGTAAAGCGCAACCGCAGTCGGTGTATGAAGTTTTTGATACCGATCCGGTTAACGTTAAGGAGGGAAAGGCAGCCACCAGGCGGTTGTTTGAGGAAGCCCTGGCCCATTATCATTTAAAACACATCGATCGTG
>JAFGWZ010000143.1 GCA_016936905.1 Deltaproteobacteria bacterium
GACACAATGGGTGTCGAGGCGACTCTTCTGGGAACGTTTACTGACTCCGGCAAATTTCATGTGCGCTACGGCGAGAAAACCGTTGCCTATCTCGATATGTCGTTTCTCCACGAGGGGCTTCCCATGATGAAACTTCAGGCGAGATGGAAGCCGCCCATCCATGAAGAGCCGAGCTTTCCCGAGCCGGACGATATGGGGGGCGCCCTCATGTCGATGCTGTCCCGGCTCAATGTCTGCAGCAAGGAATCGGTGGTGAGGCAGTATGACCACGAGGTTCAGGGAGGAAGCGTCATAAAACCCCTTGTGGGAGTGGTCAATGACGGGCCGAGCGATGCCGCCGTGATCCGGCCGGTTCTTGAATCCTACGAAGGTGTTGTGGTTGCCAACGGTATCTGCCCGCGGTACAGCGATATCGACACCTATCATATGGCCGCCTGTGCCATCGATGAAGCGATACGGAACGCCATCGCGGTGGGAGGAACCCTTGACCGAATGGCGGGGATCGATAATTTGTGCTGGTGCGATCCGGTGGAATCGGAGAAGACACCCGACGGCCGGTACAAACTTGCCCAGCTGGTTCGGGCGAACCAGGCCCTGTACCATTACACGAAACTGTTCGGGGTCCCCTGTATATCGGGCAAGGACAGCATGAAAAACGATTACATCATCGGCGATACGAAAATATCCATACCACCGACCCTCCTCTTTTCCGTCATGGGAAAGATCGATGACGTGCGGAAAGCGGTAACCATGGATGCCAAAAAACCGGGAGACCTTGTCTATATTCTCGGACGGACCACAGATGAAATGGGCGGTTCCGAATGGTTTGCCCTTAACGGGGCCGTCGGGAACAAGGTTCCCGTGGTTGACGGTAAAGGGGCGAAGCGGTTGTACAGGGCGCTGACCGGCGCCATCGGAGAAGGGCTGGTCGCTTCCTGTCATGACTGTTCCGACGGGGGGCTTGCAGTGGCGCTCGCGGAAACGGCTTTTTCCGGCGGGTTTGGAATAACCGTCGATCTTGCCCGCGTTCCATCGACGGGAATTGATCGGGATGATTACTGCCTATTTTCCGAGTCTCAGAGTCGCTTTGTTGTGACGGTCAGACCGGAGGCCCGGAATGACTTTGAATCTGTGATGGGGGATACTGTCTTCGCTCTGATCGGCAGGATAGGTCAGGAAAAACGGATGATCGTAACAGGGCTGGGGGGGAATGTGATCATAAACGAGGATATCGATGATCTGAAAAAGGCATGGCAGACACCTTTGAATTTTTAGCGAAAGAAACGGCACGGTCGTTTACGGGGTCAAGAAGACAATGGCGAAAAGGGTTAAATCGATCGTAATTACGGGAAACGGGACGAACTGTGAAATGGAGATGGCTCATGCCTGCCGGGTTGCCGGTGCCGAGGTGGTCGATATCGTCCACATCAGCCAGTTGCTCATCGGGGAAAAGCGACTTGATGACTACCATTTCCTCAATCTCCCGGGGGGATTCCTCGACGGCGATGACATGGGCGGCGCCAAGGCGGGGGCCAACAGGATCATCAACGCGACGGTGAAAAGCAGTGGGGAGAAACTTCACGACCAGTTCATGAGGTTCATCGGTGACGGCAAGCTTATCCTCGGGGTCTGCAACGGCTTTCAGCTCATGGTGAAACTGGGGCTTCTTCCTGCCTTTGACGGCGACTACGCTTCTCAGTCGGTCACCCTTACCTTCAACGATTCGGGGCGGTTTGAAGACCGGTGGGTGTACCTGGCCGTCAACAAGGAAACCCCCTGTGTGTTTACGACAGGTCTCGACGGTGTCTACCTTCCCGTTCGGCACGGTGAAGGGAAACTGATTGTCCGGGATGAGACGGTGCTGAAACGGCTGCATGCCCGGCATCATATTGTAATGCACTATAGCGATCATGACTGCCGGGGGCCTGTCATGGATTACCCGGAGAATCCCAACGGGTCGATCGACGCTATCGCCGGAATCTGCGACGAATCGGGAAGGATCTTCGGTCTGATGCCTCATCCGGAGGCATACCTCCACTTTACGAATCATCCCCGCTGGACGAGAGAATCCCTCCCCGAAGAGGGGATGGGGCTGAGCATTTTCAAAAACGCCGTCGATTTTATCAGGCGGGAAATCGCGTAACGGGAGAATCGACATTTCAGATTGTAAAAAAGGCCCCGCTGTTACCGGCGGGGCCTTCGCGTTTCCGTGTCGTTAATCGACGATTACTTCGTGTCGAAAACCACGTCCAGGTGTTCTTTGTCGGGTACCGCTTTTTGTGTCATTTTGCTGATGATCACATAGGCCAGGAGAGATATGATGAACGCCGGAATAATTTCATGAATATCTTTCAGTCCCGGGAAGTTGAACCGGAATCCCAGCCTCCACACGAGGCATCCCACAACGCCGATAACCATGGATGACAGCGCTCCATGGCCGGTTCCCCACCGCAGATAGAGACCGCCGAAGATGGCGGGGAAGAAGCTCGAGGCAAAGACCGCTCCGGCAAAGGCCGTCAACTCGACGATCCCCATGGGCGGGTAAACGGTGAAGATGAAGACAATAAAACAGTAGATAACGATGGTGAACTTGGTCCGTTTAACGATCTGATCCTGAGCCATCGGCCGGTAGAGATTCCACATATCGCCGATGAAGGCGGTGCCGACGATAAGCATAACCGATGCGAGGGACGACATGCCGGCGGCAAAGAGTCCCGCCAGGCAGAGGCCGCTGATCCACGGGTTACCGAATTTATCCAGCATGAATCCAATGACCTGGTCGGTGTGCTTTACCAGGTACGCCGCTTCCTGCTCGGTTGCCATGCCGTGGACAAGGGCGCCGAGCCCCATGACGCAGATGAGCGAAATGCCCAGGAATATGGGGGTGGCGATCATGGCGAATTTCATGCTCTTGGCGTTATCGATCGAGTAGAATCGTATGAGGCACCGCGGTTCGGCGATCTGCTTCATGCCGACGGAGAGGCCGATCCCCAGGATATACATGAATGAGACGAGGGAGCAGAAGGTGACGAGTCCGTCTCCCATGGGTTTGCCCGCCTTGGTTACGTGGGTGACATAGGAAATGTTCGCCATGAGGTCGCCCCAGCCGCCGACATATATGGCGGGGAGCAGGACCATGATAATGGCGACGAAGAACATCATGAGCCCCTGAATGGCATCGGTCCAGAGGACACTGTACATGCCGCCCCAGACGGTGTACGCGCAGGTTATGAAAATGATGAGGAATGCCCCCCACGCGTAGGGGACTTTAAGGACCGAATCCAGAAGGTGGGCGCACCCCTTTGCGATTCCCACCATATACCAGAGTGTGGCGAAGATAATGATGAAGGCCGCAAAAGCCCTCATGAATTTTGATAACGAGCTTTTATACCGGTAGTCGAAATAGTCGGGTATCGTTACCGAGTTCAGGGTGGCAGTCTGGTTTCTCATCCGCGGTCCCAGCAGGAGCCATGAAATCATGCAGAAGACCGTCCAGAAGAGGCCGACCCACGCCCAGCATAAGCCGGCGCTGAAGGCCTTGCCAGCCTGTCCGATGTATGTATTAGTGCTGATGAACGTTGAGAAAAAAGCGAGCGAAACGACCCACCCGGGAATTTCCCGCTTGGCGATGTAGTATTCCGATACGCCTTCCGATGCCTTTTTTTTAAACCACCATCCGATATAAAGACAGAGAGCGATATATATGACAATGAGAAACAATATTGGCCAGTTATTAGTTAGATAGTCCATACTCTCTCCTCCTTTGAATCATGACCATCCTCAGACTGATTATACGAAATAGAATCTAATTATTGCCGGTTTACCTCCGCTGCTATATTCCCGTTTGACAGTCTCCCGGATCTTTTCCCCCTTTCCGGTCGTCACTGATATAAATCTTCATCCGTAAAACGATGATTGCGTTGATTATTACCAGCGCTGCCATCCCCCAATACGCTAAAGCCGTCATAAAGTCCATGCGGGTGCCTCCTTCCTCCTTCCGACTGTTTTGTCCCTGCTGCAGGACAACAGATGATGTATCGACGTGCCCGTACCATGAATTATTGCAACGGGCAAGATGTTATACTGCAACATGGTTGCAGTTTTGCAATACCTTTCAAGGTTACGGCCTCGATGCGGTAATCATTTCCGGGTGGAGATGGCCGTGTATATGCCTGGCGAAACGAACAGGATGCCGCTTCGGCGATCAAACAGTTGTGTTAATGACACCCTGGTCTTTGAGTTCCTGGATCTCATCATCGGTATACGAAAGAATCGTCCGCAATACTTCCTCCGTATGTTCTCCCAGAAGGGGTGCCGGCGCATAAACCTCTCCCGGGGTTTCGGACAGATGAATCGGCGAACCGGCAATTTTCATTGTTCCGACCCGGGGCTGTTCAATTTCAACCAGCATTTTGCGGTAGGAAATATGGGGATCTTCACAGATATCTTTCATTGTGTTTATCGGCGAATAGGGAAGCCCCGCCGCTTCGAAAAGATCCGACCATTCCTGTGATGTTTTCTTTTTCAACTCTATCGCCAGTATGGGAATCAGCTCATCCTTGTGTTCGGTCCGGAGAGGATTGGTGGCGAAACGGGGATCATCGGTGAGATCATCCCTTTCAAGAACACTGCAGAAGGTTTTCCATAAGCTGTCATTCCCGATGGGGGTGATAATCCACGAATCCTTTGTTTCAAATCCCTGGAACGGTGTAATTGAGGGGTGGGCGCTTCCCAGAGGGCCGGGGACGGTTCCTTCGAGTGTATACCGGGCGACCGCATTTTCCAGGACGCAGAACAAGCCGTCAACCATAGCTCCGTCGTGATGCTGTCCTCTTCCCGTTTTTTCACGGGCAAAAAGGGCGGCGATGATGCCGATGACCGCCTGATGTCCGGCAAATATGTTTCCCACCGATGATCCGACTCTGCAGGGAGGGCCGCCTTCCGGGCCGGTAATGCTCATGATACCGCTGTAGCCCTGGGCCACCATGTCATAGGCGGGACGGGTGTCATATCCCGGGAGCGTGTCTTGACCGAATCCGGAGATAGACGCATAGACCAAACGTGGATTGATTTCTTGAATTTCTTTCCAGCCGAAGCCGAGTTTTCTCATGGTGGTAGGCCTGAAATTTTCAACAAGAACGTCGGATACTTTAATAAGCTCACGAAGAATTTCTTTTCCCTTTTGGTGCTTTAAGTTTAGTACCATGCTTTTCTTGTTGCGATTGAGGCTTATGAAATAGCCACTCCGATTCTTATCGTGGTCACCGGCAAAAGGGCCGAATTCTCTCGAATCGTCTCCATGAGGCGGTTCGATATGAATGACTTCAGCTCCCAGATCCGCCAGAAACATCGTACAGGTTGGTGCCGCCAGAACATGGCTCAGGTCGACAACTCTGATTCCTTCCAGGGCCCTTTTCATCGTGATTTCCTCCCCATTTCCGCGGTATGTAACCAAACCGTTTCAGCGACCGGTGGTATATGCAGGACGTTTATGTAGTATACGGAAAGAACTATTGTCAATTTTTTAGTTCAATGTCCACACGAATCTTTATGTAAGGTAAAGGGCGATAACAGGCACGAGGCAAATGGCGCAAGGCTAAAGGTAAAGACAGAGTTTACCATGCAGTTCGTTGCCCGAATTCATGATTCCCGGTCCATGGTATGGAGACGCAAGGCAAAGGGCAAAAGGCCCAAGGCAAAAACGAAGTTGACCGTCCAGCCTGTTGTCTGAATGCATTTTTCCCCTTAGCCCTATGCCCTTCGCCTTGCGCCTTTTTCCTTGAATTATATGGGTCTTTGATTGTAACGTTTTCCTATATTCCATAGGGGGAGGAAAAGGGGAGAATGAATTTTTCAGAGCTCTTAAGAATCAGGCGTTCCGTCAGAGATTATCGTGACGATCAGGTGCCCGTATCGGTGATACTTGAGATTATTAAAGAAACCTGCTGTGCACCGAGTGCGGCGAACAGGCAGCCGTGGCAGTTTGTCGTGGTATCCGGTCGTGACCGGTTGAAACGGTTGTCTGATGAAAGCAAGGCGAATCTACTCGGAGAGTTGGAGAAGAATCCCCGGTCATTGCTGAAAAATTACGAGGCCGCTCTCCGTAATCCAACGTTCAACGTGTTTTACAATGCCCCCTGCCTCGTCTATATCGGCGGCCCGAAAACAATCCGCTCGCTCAATCTCGATTGCGCCCTGGCGGCATGCTACTTCATGTTTTCCGCTGCAGCCCGAGGTCTCGGAACGTGCTGGGTGGCCCTCGGATCGGATATACGCGATCCCGAATTTTTGAAAATGATGAAGATCCCCGACGGCTTTCAGTTTATCGCTCCTCTTATTCTCGGTTATCCCCGGTCGATCCCGCCGGTGCCCGACAGGGCAGAACCGCAGATCCGCAGCGTCGTTGAATGACCGGCCGGGGCTACGTCTCTCTGCCGGCAGGTTCGTGGGTTCCCGATGCCGACCGGCGTGGCCTGCGAAAGGGGCCTCCTCATGGATCGAGGGAGTCGAGAAGCTCCCGCACGGCCGGCCTCACGTAGACATGCCCGAGGTCGAACCGTTTCAATGCCGATGCCAGCACTCTGATTTTTTCCATTGTCGATGCCCTGGAATTGATGATGACGATATATTCACCCCTGAGGACGCAGAGTCCCCCCGTGTGGATGAAATCCTCTTTTTTCACCGTTTCGTAACGGATCGTTATCCCGAGTCTCTGCGCCAGTTCCTCAAGAAGGCTGAGCGTGGTGTGCTTATCCATGTATGAAATCCCCCGGCGGTTTCATAATGCGATAGGTAGTCGGATTATATCACAATTCCGGGGTTTCGGTTATTATTCTTTGCCGACCCGGCATCCCCGCCGGAGCGACGACGTCGTTCTTGTCTTTCGGGAATCATGAATTCGGGCAACGGGCCGTACAGGCTTCGTTTTTTGCACTGAGCCCCTCGCCTTTGCCCCTATTCGAGATATGCCTTCATTTTTACTCGAGTTCTTCGATGAGGGAAAAGAGGAAACTCCGGGCCTCATCGAGACCGCCCTGAAATGCTTCACGGAATGTGGAATCGTCGGTTCTGCACGAAAGGAAGAGCGGCGTGAAGTAGATCGCGTTGAAATCCTCCACGTAATGCGTTTCATCGTCGAACAGTTCCTCGATCAGGTTTTCCGTATCCCCGTGCCACTTCATAAATTCATGGGAATAAGGCGTTTTTGATTCGATGGTATCGATCCTGTCTATCAGTTTATTCAATCTGGCAATGGCGGCGTCTTTATCGTTCATCTCTGTCAGTCCTGAAAATCCTGTGATTGACGACTTTGCAACAAGGTCCGATCTCTGCGTTACGCTGCATCTCTTCCCCGCGTTCGCGAGGACAAGCTCTGCGGCGTACCGTAAGTACGCCTCATTCCTCGAGATTTGCAAGCCTTGACATCGGCCTTTTTACAAAGCCGTCTGAAATTGGACTATATGCGAGACCATCTGTGATTATCTGCCAAGGCGTTCAGTGTCAGCCCGGCGGGCTGATATATGCTGAAACTCTCTACAGTTGGAGCGTTTCCCCGATTGAGGGGACGCGTACAGTACCAGGTAATGATTTCGATTTCCATATATTTTGTGCTTCCCGTTCCCACTGTTCGTCGGACCATCCCCATCCGTCATTACCCTCCCCCTCTTCATGACCGCTGATGTGCATCAACATCGTTTCACGGGGGGAAAGGGCCTTCGCATATCGCTGCACCGTGGAAAAAGAAATGTGTCCCGTATTGTACCCCCTTACCTCTTCAACGGCCCAGGTGAAGCAGTCGATAAACAGGTAATCGGCGTTTGAAAGAAACGAGACCGCACGGTTCTGTTCGTCGGTCTCGGGGGAAACGATCCATTCATTGTGGTTGTCGATGTCCCAGAGGAGGACCGCCTTTTTTCTGTCCGTTTCAACGACGAATGAAGCGCTTGAGTAAAGGGTATCTTTAAAGGTGACTGGGTCGATGTCCGCCGAGTAATGGGAAACGCTCACCGGCGTGACGGTCATATCGGGAAGATCGAGGGGAACGCTCTCGAGAATGGTACCCGGCGGAGCTGTCTCATGAAATATCCGAGGATCGAGACACCGATGCCACTCGTAGGAGTATGTTTTTTTCAGCCACTGGGACGTTCCTTCCCGACACCAAGTGGGTATCCTGACGTACGGTTCGCTCCGGTAGCGGGCCGACCGGCGGGTTGTTTCGCAAAGACGGTTCAGTTCGAGACTGTGATCGGGATGCCAGTGGGTAAAGAGAAGCCAGTCAAGCCGGGCATCCTCGGGGCGGAAATAATTACAGAGACTGGTGACCACGCCGAGCCCCGCGTCGATGAGGGCATGCCATTCAATACCAGCTCCATCGTTGTCTCGTCTGAAAATTGAAACCGACGTATTGGCCGCATGTTCCTTCAGGGTGCACCGATTGCAGGGGCAGCCGAATTCTCTCAAAAATGCGTGGCCCAACCCGTTGACGGTAATGCCGTAGGTCATGAGGATACTACCTCTCTTTCCTTTTTGAATGGGGGAATCCGTTTTTATCAAGGAAGACATCTTCAAACGCGAACATGAAATCGTGATGTTTTTCTGAAAAGAACCACTGATTTCGATGGTTGAAACGGATACATCGATTCATGGAAGCAAAATCGAGCATCCAGCCTTCGGGACCGCGGCGGAAAAAATAGGGCGACGCCTGTCTGTTGGAAAGGGGAAACCGGATGACCGCCCGATTGCCGCTTCGGAAGGCCGTACCCTGATCAATTAATTTTTCAAGTGATATCAATTGATTGTCCTGTTGGGCGTCGGTGACAATCCATTTGCTGAAGAATATCCGTGTCTCGGGGGTATAGATTCCGAGAAGGGGGTCTTTGATGTGCAGCCGGAGGACAGTCAGATAACGGTTCAATGTTTCCTCGGGAGTGTCCCGCGGTCCGAATTGACTTGCCAATTGAGTTGAATCCTTTCGGGGAGCTCCCGAGCCGATTGTTATATCTGTGTGGGCTCCCGCTCCTCCCGAGAGGTGATCTCCGACACGGGGCCGTTCCTCGTGAATGGCATATGCCGACTCATCGACCGCGCCGAAAGCCTTCCCGGCCAGGAATTCCACCGTGGCTTCGATGCCAGGACCCACACGGCCTGACTGAAAAAAGGGAACCATTTGTTTCCGTTCTATATATCCGATGAATCCGTCGGTATATATATGCTCCAGATCGTACCCGATCTCCATGCGGACCTGCTGTCCCGCCGGATCTATCAGGAGGAGGATGCCCTTGGATCCCCTTGTTGTGGCTCCCAGGGCGTGGTCCTGGAAGAGCCGGACCGCTTCCCTGTCAATATCGGAACTGCCGGTCCCGAGGATGATAACTTTTATATGGATGTCAAGGTCATTCAGAAGGGCGCGGTGGAGCTGGTTGATGCGGTCTTTTTCCTGTTCGGTCAGGAGACCCGGGCGGTCATCGATGAAATCCAGGGGTGTTTCCAGTGACAGGGAGAGATTACTGAACAGGAACATGGCGAACGTTGCGACTGCCAGTGAAATGACGAAAAGCATCGTGCTGTTTCTGTGGTTCATCAGGGGGACCATTCCTTTCTGAACTGTTGCCGGCGGGTAGGCCGGCAGTCCGTGAATACCAAATGTTTTTTCAGCGTTTATTGTTCTTCAGGGATCAATCGGTTTCGTGTAGAGCCTCGCTCCCTCCTGAAGGGACCCGTCAAGGCCGATATGAAAACCACTTTCGTCCGTGACGGCGATCTCGCCGTTGCGGGCCGCCGCGTATAGTGATTCATTACAGGCGATGAGGGCGTGCCTGACCTGCATGCCCACGTAGATGGCCACCTTTGAATCATTGACATAGACAACAATGCGGTCCTTCATTTTCACACGATTCTGAGAGACTGTTGAAAAACGCCCACCCGTTCCCATATATCGGGATCAGTCTCATTATTATTTAACAATATGTATCCGTCCTTCCTGAAGGGGAGAGACGGGCGAGTGTTTTTCCAGGTAGGAAACGAAGGCGTCCCGAAGCTCGTCACCATACTGCACAGCCGTTCCTTCCTTGAACGCGACATAATTGTCGCCGCCGGCGGCGAGGAAATCGTTGATGGCAACGGCATACTGTTCGTCATCACGGAGGGGGCTCGTGCCGACCTGTATATCCCGCACCCTGCTTCCTTCCGGTTGCTTCATGTCGAAGGTCATCCGGATTCCCGATACCTGCAGCATCCCGCCGTGGCCGATACGAGCGCTCTGTTCCAGGACGTTCCTGATCTGCCTGCCCGAAAGGCGCATCGTGATAATGACATTGTCATAAGGGAGCAGTTCGAAAATTTTTTCCATCGTTATGGCGCCTTTGGGTATGTCGATTCTAAGTCCGCCGCTATTGACGAAGGCAATGGCCGCTCCGGTCGATTCCCGCATGGCGTCACAGACAAGGTCGCCCGTGTTGGACTCTTCGACCCGGCTTATATTGAGGTCAATCGACGTGGTTCCCACAATCCTTGAAAATTCCTTTGTGATACGATCGTTGTAACGATCGATCAATACTGTTATATCCCTTCCTCTCCGCTGATCCTGACCTGACAGGACCGGTCTGAGCTCATTTCTTTTCGTGGCTTCAACGATGCGCATCATGTCCTTCCTGATGGTGAGATCCAGGACACCGAGATAGGCGTCGTAGCATCCCGCCTGCACGATGATGGTCTCGTTGACTATAACGGGGTCAGTGACGGCCGTATGACTGTGGCCGCCGACGATCACGTCGATGCCGGGAACCTTCGAGGCCAGTTCCTTGTCGGCATTAAGTCCCAGATGGGAAAGTACGACGATGATCCGGGCTCCCTTGTCCCTGACCTCTTTCATGAGCGGAGGGAGGACCGTTGAGGGATCCAGAAAGGTGAGGCCTTTTACGTTGCCGGGCTTCGTCGTGTATGCCGTCTCAACGGTGGTGACTCCTATGACGGCTATTTTCAGTCCCTTTCGTTCCACCATGATGTATGGCCTGACACCGGGGATAAAGGTGCCCTGTTTCGTCAGTATGTTGCTCGACAGAAAGGGAAAATACGCCCATCCTATCATCTGTTCCAGCACATCCAGGGTCCAGTCGAATTCGTGATTTCCGATGGTCATGGCATCGAAACGGAGGTTGTTCATTATCTCGATGACCGGCTTTCCATGGAACAGATTCGAAATGGGGGTTCCCTGCGACATGTCCCCCGCCGAGAGAAGTATGGTGCCTAGGGGATTCCTCTCCCTTTCCTCGTCGATCATGGCGGCGAGGCATGCCGCGTCTCCGACGGGAACGGTCGGATCAATTACCTTGTCGATGTACGGCAGGATATGGCCGTGCAGGTCGTTGACGTGGAGGATGGTAATGCCGATCGTCGATGGGGTGCTCTCTGCCGTGCGGCAGGGGGCGCATGAAACGGCAATGAGCGACAGGACGAGCAGGAGAACAACCTGAAGTCGAATTCGATAGTTCATATGATTCTCTCCTTTGAGTTACGGTTGTCCGAATTCATGATTCCCGGTCCACAGTATTGAGGCAAAAGGCCAAGGGCTAAGGGCAAAAGGCTAAGGACGGTCAACTCCGTTTTCTCCTTTAGCCTTTGGCCCTTCGCCTTGAGCCTGAAATTGCCTTAAGCCTTTCGCCCTATGCCTTTCGCCTTTGGTTTTCCTCAGTAGAGCTGTTCTTCTTCATCGTCGTCGGATATATCATTCAATGACTCCAGCGTCAGCTGTTCCGCCAGATTCCACGTGCCCGTTCCTTCCGTTACCATCGTTTCAATGGGTATCACCTGCGACAAGTCGTCGATTGAATGCCGGGCAAACGTGAAGGATTTGCTCCCCAGCATATATAAGAGATACTGATCATTCCGTATGTTCCGGGCGATTACCGCGAGGGAATCCGGATGGTTAAAGAATTCGTCTGACAAGAACCTGTACGGCCTGTCTGCGTAGGTTTCAGTGATAATATTCCAGAGGTTGCGGGCTGTTTTTCCTGATGCGATCCCTTGGAAGAGCATGGCCATATACTGTTCGATGAAAGAAAAGACACGGTGAAGATCACGGGGGGCCGGGCAATAGGTAAACAGGTCTCCCATGATATCGATACAGGAGAGGAGCCCGTCCCGCACGATGGTAAGCTTGAAGGAACAATCACCACAGATACTGGTCTTGTCGTCATAAACAGGACATGCCTTGGTCGGTATGCCACAGATAGTGCAGGGTGCCATTTCTTTCCTCCGTTTCAATGCGGGCTGAAATATCCTGCTGCGGCTTTGAGGCAACGGGAACACAGCAGAGGGGCGTTTTTCAACAGCCCCTTATATGATTCTATTATGCTCTCTGTCAAGGGAAGATACGGAGCCCTCGGCGACGGATATTATCCCCTTGCATTAACAGTTAAGGTTCCCTATGATTTATCGCTGAATGGAGCGAAAAACAACGACGGATTCATTTCACATGATAAAAACATTACGTGATCCCGTCAGCGGAGGTACCCATTGCGTGGGGGCCATACTGTCGATCATCGGCATGATCGCGCTTATAGTCAAGTCGATTGATCCGATAAAGCCATGGCATCTCGTAACCTTCTCCGTTTTCGGAGCGGGTATGACGTTATTATATATATCGAGCACGCTGTACCACTGGCTTCCCTTGTCGGAGAAGGGGGTGCAGCGCATGCGGCGGGTCGATCACATGATGATCTTTATTCTCATCGCCGCCACGTACACGCCCATCTGTCTGATACCCCTGAGGGGGGCGTGGGGGTGGAGCCTGTTCGGGAGCATCTGGGGCCTGGCAATTGTCGGTATCGTTCTCAAGATCTTCTGGCTGCAGGCGCCCCGTTGGTTTTCCACGTCGGTGTATATCCTCATGGGATGGGTAGCCATTGTCGGGATCCTCCCCCTGGTGAAAGCCCTCCATATCGACGGCTTCCTGTGGATTTTGGCAGGGGGGCTCTTCTATACGGGCGGAGCGGTCATTTACGCCGTCAAGAAACCCGATCCCTGGCCCCGGGTGTTCGGGTTCCATGAAATCTTCCATATCTTCGTCATGCTCGGAAGCCTCTCCCATTACTGGGTCATGTATCATTACGTGGCACCCTTCGCGTAATCATCGTTTTGAGCCCGAGTGACGCAACACGGGGCTTCCATTCTTCGGGAGAACATGATATCACTCGATGCTTCAGGCAGGACCCCCTCATGACCAAGCCCTGAGAAAATTCATTGCCAGTGCTGAAGGGAAAAAGCACCGTCCATGACCACACATCATATTACGAAAATCGCCGACGAATTGAAATTACGGGAAAACCAGGTTCATGCCGCGGTAGGTCTCCTTGACGACGACGCTACGGTGCCGTTTATCGCACGGTATCGAAAGGAAATGACCGGCGGACTGGATGAACTGCATATCATCGACATCAGGGAACGTCTGGAACTTCTTCGAGCGCTCGACAAACGGAGGGGCTCGATTCTGAAATCCCTTGAAGAGCAGGGAAACCTCACGGAAGAATTGGAGTCGAAAGTTCTCGCCGCGGAGACCCTGGCTGTTCTCGAAGACATCTATCTGCCCTACCGGCCGAAGCGACGGACCCGGGGCCTGATAGCGAAAGAAAAAGGCCTCGAGCCCTTGGCACGGGAGATTTTCTGTCAGAACGACGGCGATCCTGTCGAAGCGGCGGCGTTGTATATCGATCCCGAAAAAGGTGTTGCGACCCATGAAGATGCCCTGGCGGGAGCCCGCGACATTATCGCCGAGTGGATCAATGAGGATGCCGATGCCAGGGAGGAACTCCGCGAGCTGTTTGCGGCGCGGGCGGTGCTCCGGTCGAAGGTTGTCAAGGAGCAGGAAGAAAAGGGGATAAAATACCGGGATTACTACGAGTGGGAAGAACGGGCGGCCACCGCGCCGTCCCATCGCATCCTGGCGATCCGCCGCGGTGCCGATGAAGGATACCTGGTTTTTCACATTCTTCCCGACGATGAGGAGGGGATCGGACTGCTGGAGAGCCGTTTCGTCAAAAACGATACGGCGGCGAGTGAGCAGGTGCGCATCGCCGTCCGGGACAGCTACAGGCGATTGCTTTCGTCGTCCATGGAAACGGAGATCCGCCTCGGCTGTAAGAAACGAGCCGATGAGGAGGCCATTAAAGTCTTCGCGGAAAATCTGCGGGAGCTCCTTCTCTCGCCGCCTCTCGGGGGGAAATCGGTTCTTGCCATAGATCCGGGGTTCCGCACCGGCTGCAAGGTCGTCTGTCTCGATCGCCAGGGCAAGCTCCTGGAGAACGAAACGATATACCCCGTCGAACCCCATAATCGAAGGAAAGAAGCGACGGAGGTACTGAAGCGGCTGGTTGAAACGCATCACATCGAGGCGATCGCCGTCGGGAACGGTACGGGGGGACGCGAGACGGAGGCCTTCTGTAAATCTTTCGATTTTGCAGGTCCGGTGCCGGTTATTATGGTTAATGAAAGTGGAGCTTCGGTCTATTCGGCATCGGAAGTTGCCCGGGAGGAATTCCCGGACTGCGATGTCACGGTGCGCGGCGCCGTATCGATCGGCAGGCGCCTCATGGATCCTCTGGCGGAACTGGTCAAGATCGACCCGAAATCCATTGGCGTCGGCCAGTACCAGCATGATGTGGATCAAAAGGCGTTGAAAACCGCCCTCGACGACGTGGTCATGAGCGCCGTGAACGCCGTCGGCGTTGAAGTCAATAC
>JAFGWZ010000144.1 GCA_016936905.1 Deltaproteobacteria bacterium
CCCAGGGGAATGTCTTCGATAAACTTGTTTCGCGCCTCTTTCGGAATTGAAGCGGTCATGTCGGTTATTATGAATCCGGGAGCGATGGCATTGACGTAGATATTCCTGGCGCCTAGCTCCTTCGCCAGTGATTTCGTCAACCCGATGACCCCCGCTTTGGAGGCTGAATAGCATGACTGACCGGCATTACCCATCTCGCCGACGACCGAAGAGATATTGATGATCCTTCCCCAGCGCTGCTTCATCATATGTTTGACGACGGCCCTGCAGCAGTTGAATGTCCCTTTCAGATTTATATCGATGATGGTATTCCAGTCCTCTTCTTTCGTCCTGACGAACAGGCCGTTGATGGACTGCGACGCATTATTGACGAGAATGCCGATGGGCCCCTTCGCGGCGATCATTTCTTTTATCGCCTTCTGCGTTCCTTGGAAATCGGCGATGTCGAACTGACGGGCCTCGCCGTCTCCCCCGGCCTCCCTTATGGCGCGCAGCGTCCTTTCCGCTCCCTTCGCATCCTTGAGATAATTGATGAACACAAAGGCCCCGGTCTCCGCAAGCGCTATGGCGATGGCCTGTCCGATCCCCCTCGAGCCTCCCGTCACCAGGGCAACCTTTCCATCATTATGCGTAATCCGTTTTGTAACCATTAAGGACTTCTCTCGTTTTTTTCAGCGTCTCCCCGTCCTCGATATTCGCTGTTCTGACAGAGTCACTGATTCGTTTCATCAGCCCGGACAGCACCCGTTTCGGCCCCGTCTCGATAACCGCATCGACTCCCATCGCGATCATCCGCTCCGCCGTTTCCTGCCATCGGACCGGGGAATTGATGAGTTTCGTCAGGTGCGACCCCGTGTTTTCCCGTGAAAAGAAGAGGGACGGATCGTGGTTTGAAATGACATCGACGGCACAATCTTTCACCGTCACGGAGATCATGTCCTCCTCGAATCGACGGGCTGCTTCATCCAAAAGGCTGCTGTGGCAGGGAACACTGATTGGCAGCATGATGGCTCGTTTGGCTCCGTGAGCTTTTGCCCTTCGTATCGCTTCCTCCACGGCGTCGGCGTCGCCGGAGATAACGAATTGGCTCGGCGCGTTGTACGTTGCCGGTTCGACCACACCGGCGGTCGTGGCGGTGATTTCCCGGCAGATGGCTTCGATAGCCTCTCTCGATATGCCCATGACCGCCGCCATGGAACCGGCGCCGGCCGGCACTGCCTCCTGCTGGTGCTGTGCCCTGGCATGGACAAGTTTCAATGCATCGCGGAAGGAAATGGCATCGGCGGCATGGAGGGCGCTGTACTCGCCGAGGCTGTGGCCCGCCATGACGAAGGGCCGCACCCCGAGTTCGCTCTCATACACCCGGTACGCGGCGACATTGACTGTCAGGATCGAGATCTGCGTGTTAACGGTCTGATCAAGCACCACCTGAGGGCCGTTAAAGCAGAGCTCCTTCATGTCGATATGAAGGATATCCCCAGCCTCCTCGAAGACATGCCTCGCTTCTTCAAACCGACCATGGAGATCCCTTCCCATCCCGACATACTGGGAACCCTGACCGGGGAAAATAATGCCAAGCTTGTTCATGCTCGCGCCACTCTCATCGATGAAAGAACTTCATCAGGAAAGACTGTCCGCTGATACAACTTCTCTTCCCTTGTAAAAGCCGCAATGGGGACAGGCACGGTGCGGCAACTTGTGCTCATGGCACTGAGGGCACACCGATGTTGATGGTGCTGTCAGTGCGTCGTGGGACCGTCTCTTATTCTTTCGTGACTTCGAATGTCGTTTAACAGGATTTGCCATTTGTTGATCCTCTTTTCATTTACTTGTTTTTATCGATATGTAAATTTTTCAATACTGCAAAAGGGTTCTCTTTTCCATCGTTGCTGCGGTGATCGCACGTTTCCGTGTTGAGATCGATTCCGCACTGGGGGCACAGCCCCTTGCATGATTCGGCACACATCGGCTTGAGAGGAATCTGAAGGACGATCTGTTCAATAATCATGGGGTCAACGTCGATGGTGTCGTCCCTGTAATAATCCAACCCGAGATCCTCGCCGGTCAATTCGATCTCCTCACCTTTCGGCATTTTTTCAGCGCGGAGCAGCATGTAATTAAATTCGGAATCCACCGGCAGAATGAACTCCTTCAGGCATCGGCAGCATTCGAGCTGAAGATTCGTCGCGACCCTCAACGACAGTGAAACAGTTGTTCCGAGCTTCGACGCCCGGCACCTTACGGAAACCATTTCGATCATAAACGGCATCGTGTCCCGGCCGGGCAGCATCTCAATGAGCCAGTCCCGGTCATACGAGACTTCACGTTCCAGCCCCGCGTCGGGAATCGTTGAGACGGTGATCTTCATGATACTGCTGACGCCCCTCTTAAAAATGCTTTGCACGTAAAGAGGCGAAGTTAATTACATTATGAGCCTAATGTCAAGCAAATTTATCGGGTATCATACCACACAATCCCTTCTTGACAAAACAGCCGCTTCATGAGAATACTTCCACTTCGTCAAGCAATATGCGTACCATTCATATCATGACGGCATATCAGGCAGAATACCGACAACTCATGAGTGTGACGGCGATTTGCAGGAAAAGATTCTGAAAAGAGTGTTGCAAAAAAGACACGCTTCGAAGAAAAAGTATCATCAATACCGTTCCGACCGATCGGTTTCATTTATGAAGAAGGACATTGGAAGAATGACGGAAACAACGAAAGTGGTAACGAGATTTGCTCCATCGCCCACGGGGTACCTCCACATCGGAGGCGCCCGGACGGCTTTGTTCAACTGGCTCTACGCGCGGCATCATGGAGGAGAATTCATCCTGAGGGTCGAAGACACGGACCAGCTTCGCTCAACAGAGGAATCGACGAAGGCTATCCTCGACGCCATGCGGTGGCTCGGGCTCGACTGGGACGGAGAACCGGTCTTGCAGGGCGCCCGGGTGGAAATTCACCGGGAAATGGTCCAGAAGCTTATCGATGAAGGCAAGGCATATATCTGCGTCTGCACGCCGGACGAGCTCGAAGAAAAGCGGAAGAAGGCCCTCGCCGAGGGAAGGAAACCGAAATACGACGGCACCTGCCGCGACAAGAACGTGGACAGGACGGCGAACTCGGTGGTGCGGTTCAAAACGCCGCCGGTGGGCGCCACCATCGTCAACGACCTCATAAAAGGCACCGTCACCTTCAATAACGAGGAACTGGACGACCTCATCATCGAACGTGGCGACGGATACCCCACCTACAACTTCGCCGTCGTTGTCGACGACGCCCAGATGGGGATTACCCATGTCATCCGCGGCGACGACCATCTCAATAACACGCCGCGGCAGATCCTGCTCTACGACGCCCTGGGGTATGACATTCCGCTCTTCGGCCATGTTCCCATGATCCTCGGCTCCGACAAGGCCCGCCTGAGCAAGCGCCACGGCGCCACATCTGTCATGGCATATAAGGAAATGGGATATCTTCCCGAGGCCCTGGTCAACTACCTGGTCCGGCTCGGGTGGTCCCACGGTGACCAGGAAATCTTCTCAACCGATGAACTGGTCAGCCTCTTCACCCTCGACGCCGTTGGAAAATCCGCCGCAGTATTCAACCCCGACAAACTCCTCTGGCTGAACCAGCATTACATCAAGGAACGTACGGCAAATCAGCTCGCCGAAGAGGCCTGCCCGTTCTTCGAACAGCGGGGGCTGGCGGTGCCCGATATGTCATATCTTGCCAAGGTGGCTGGTGACCTGAGAGAACGGTCGAAGACACTGGTGGACATGGCCGATTCGGGAGCATTTTATTTCGCCGAAACGGTTTCCTACGATGACGGGGCCGCCGAAAAGTTTCTCACCGCCGACGCAAAAGGCCATCTTGAAGCGGTGGTAGACGAACTGGCCCGGCAGGAGAATCTCACCAAGGAGGGAATCGAAAACCTCCTGAGAACCATTGCCGACCGGCGGGACACGAAGCTCAAGTTCATCGCCCAGCCCATACGGGTCGCCCTGACGGGAAAGACCGTCAGCCCGGGGCTTGACGACATGATGATAACCATGGGGAAAGACAGGGTGGTGCAACGGATTCGAAAGGCAATCGATTATATAAAAGGGTAAATTAGCACTTGACTTTTAGCCGCTAATTTTCTAATCGGTTTCTTCATCATCAAGCCATGGTCCCATCGTCTAGCGGTTAGGACGCCGGCCTCTCACGCCGGAAACCGGGGTTCGATTCCCCGTGGGACTACCATGAATATAAGGGGTTAAGGATTATCCTTGCCCCTTTTTTATTTTTCACAGGATGACGGCATCCGCGCATCTTTTCTGATTGTTATCTCCATAATCATTGACAAACCTCATGAAAAGTGGTTTCTGGAAAATGCTGTTCTTTGGGAGATTCATGTTTTCAGAAATTCCGAGGACGGGATGACATGAGAAATCTGTTCAAAAAAACAGTTTTTTACGCTGTAATTACCGCTATTCTTTACCTGGTCCTGTTTATTTTTTTCGATAAGCCTGTTGATCTGTGGGTACATAACACCTTTTCGAATACCTGGCTTCCTCATGCAGGAACATACATATCCTCATTAGCCACGGGATCATGTATCGAACTTGGAATAGCCCTTTGTTTTATCCTGATTATCATCGTTGATTCCGGGTTGAAAAGACGGAGAACACGGTTTCTGCTCTATATCTGCATCTGCGGAGCCATAGCAATTATTATCGGTGACGGTTTGAAATACCTGCTTGGCCGCTACCGCCCCATAATGCTGTTCGAGCACAATCTTTACGGGCTGCATTTCTTTTCATCGGAATGGGCTTTGAATTCCACACCTTCCGGCCATACCATTCGAGCTTTTGCGCTTCTGACGGCATTGTCAATGCTGTACAGACGCTATACCGTCGTATTCATATCCATAGCCGCAGTAATCGGGGTCAGTCGGGTAGCCGTAACGGCCCATTACCCCAGTGACGTGGTTTTCGGAGCTTTCATAGGGATATTCACAGCCCTCTGGACGTATAAGCACTTTTTCGGCACGTACAAGGAATTCAATAACTGACTGAATCGGAAAAAGTAGAGAAAGCCCCACAGGTTATCTCAACCGTTACCCTGTCGTTTCGACCCCCCGATTTTATCGGGATAAACTCCGGGAGAAATCCATTATTCGATCAGAGCAAGGAATCTTTAAGATTTCTCGTCGCTTCGCTTCTCGAAATGACAAGAGGGAAGGGTGCCCCTCGGAATGACATATTCCTCATTCTGTCACTTCGAATCTCGATTTATCGGGATGAGAAGTCTTTAAGATTCTTCACACGCCTGCGGCGGTTCGGAATGACATAAGACGAAGGCATGCAGAGCTTTCCTGAGTATCATCGATCGGCATGGAGCCGTTTTTGAAACCGCCGGGATGCCTGTGTATCGGCGGTATGGTGATAATACTTAAGGGTGAAACATCTTCTGGGGATTTTTCTTGTGTTTCCTTTTCTCATAGACAGGAATCGTCTCCCGGCAGGCGATAAAAAACCGTTTCCCCCGCTTTCACGGGAGAAACGGTTTTTTTAGCGATCATCTGGCAAATTCAGTAAAATTGAAGTTCCACATTTCGACCGCAGTGCGGATACATCTCCTTAGTCTACTGTTAGTTATGGCGTTGTTTTCGAAGTGCTCACGAATGAACCCACAGCCTCGTACATGCCCCCTCCATATCCCATCTGCCACACTCCCCCCATGGCCTCTGCGTTGGGGCCGTAGAACGACCCGTATGCCGATTTCGGATCTGTAGTCAGCGTAAAACCGTTGAGGATCCACGTTCCATCATTATTCAGTGTAAATGCGTTCGAAGCTATGTTACCTGTCTCACCGCTTATCGACGCACTATATCCACCGCCCGCAACAGTCAGACCGAAGTTCGACAGCGTTCCGCTTGCAAAATTAACATCCGTCGAAAATTCCCCTGTCATGTTTGCTGCGGAATTGCTGTAAAGAATCGTGCCATAGGCAGGTCCGCTGTATATGTAGGACCCGGTCTGGGGCATGGCGTCGGTATAATCACCCCACACATAATAGCCCTGTGTGTCAAATAGATGATCTAACGAATTACCGTCATCAGTTACCGTCATGGCCGTGGGCTGTGTCCAATTCCCCCACTCCATATAGGAACTTACGTATTCCGGATTCGTAATGATGGTGGTGTCTTCCGTGGTTCGCGTCCACTCTACATCACCTTGACCAGCTATACTTCTTGTCTTCCAATAGGTCATTTTCCCATTCTCTATCTGCACATAATGATTGGAATCATTATCTGTATCCATAGCCACAGCGTTATCAAAGCCGGAAGGCTGCATCGTCGTACTGATGAAGGTGGTTTTCCAAAAATAACCATCCGGATTAAACCGCATCATTCCCGTGAAATAACCGTACTGGTTCAATGGGTCGTCGCGATCTCCCTGGAAAATACCGGCTGCCCCCGTATTGGCGGAACTGGAATACATCCCCCATGCACCGCCCATGGCCTCGACATTGCTCCCGTAGAAAGACCCATAGCACATCGTCTGGTCCGGAGTATCTCCGTTGAGATCCCAGGTCCCACCGGTGATCTGGAAGGTGGCATCGCTGGCAATCGTCCCCTCTCCCTCACAGATGGATGCCGATGTGCTCTCGTCATCCGACAGGACGTCCACGTTGAAATCGCTGATACCGGCAGTACCGAAATCAACGGAACAACTGAAGGTC
>JAFGWZ010000145.1 GCA_016936905.1 Deltaproteobacteria bacterium
ATGAACTTCCAAATATTCACGCCTTCAATTTCGTCCTCGAAGACGTTCTCGGCGGCGGCGTCACCTCTTCACTCTGCCTGGATACCCACGGCAAATCCCTCAGCTCCGCACTGCTCGAGATTGAAATAGATTTGTGAAGGGAAACGACTGCCCGCCCGATGCGGCGCACAAATACAAGCATTTCTGTGCCCTTCATGAGGAGAAAAGTGAGACGCAAATCGATTGCTATTTTAAGAGGGAAATGTTACTTTAACACGTATTTTCGGGCATTGAAGTTTTCTGTGGCATGCAATGATCCCAGTTGAAATAAAGTGGAGGAGACTATGGTTTTAATGCGGCGAGCCTTATCGAACGTTTCGGGAATATCCATACTCCTGGCGATTATGGCGGCATGTGTTGTTATCGTGTCGATTCCCCGGCAGGGATGGTCGAAAGATCCGATAGTAGTAAAAATCAGCAATGGACAGGCAAAGGTAACCTACCTTACCGGGACGGCGACGGTACGGCACGAGGGTGAATGGCAGGTCAGGCCGCTCGAGGTGGACAGTATCGTCTACAAGGGAGATCAAGTCAGAACCGGCGCCAGTGCCCGCCTGGAAATTCTGCTTCCCGACGGATCGTTCATGCGCTTTGCCGAGAGGACCGACATTACGATCCAGGATATCGACTGCAGCAAAGATGAGAAAAAACGGAACGTTCGGGTCAATCTGGGCCTGGGGCGTGCGTGGGCGAGCATCAAGAAAATATTCTTCGGACTGAAACCGAAGACGGAAATCGTGACAACCAACGCGGTCTGCGGCGTGAGGGGAACTGTCTTCAGGATGAATGTGAACGACGACCAGTCAGCGCTGGTCCGCACCTATGAAGGGGAGGTATCCGTTTCAAAGGGTGAGGGGAAAAAGCCCGAGGAGCAGCGCCGGATAACCGTTACTCCTGTTAAAATTCCCGGGCCGGTCCCCGTTCCGGGGCCCCATCCTGTATCAATGGAAGAATGGACCTATATCGTCAAATCGATGCAGCAGATTCGTGTCAGCAGTGACGGCATGGCCACGAAACCCGAAGCATTTACCGCCGAAGAGGATCGGAACGACTGGGTTGACTGGAACAGGGAGAGGGAAGAGGCGGTCAGGGACATCGAAGTCTTCCTCGATGAAGACAACCGGCAGAGTGAACCTGAAGACCAGGCCGGTAAAAATGACTGATATGGACATATGAAGAAGGCAGGCGTTTCATAAACGAGGGGAACGTATGAAGAAGGGCGGGAAATCTGTTGTCTCCGATTTTATAATCGGTTTTGTTTTGACAATCGTCATGTTATCGGCGTTTTATTTTGCCTGGGGCCCCCTCGAAGTCATGGAATATCGTATGTACGACATCCAGTCACGGCTTCGGGAGGCGTCGAACCGGTCTCCTGTTGTTCTTGTTAATATAGATGATGACAGCATCATGAGGATGGGGAGGTGGCCATGGCCCAGGGCAGTTATCGCCACCATGATCGAAACGCTCAAAGACTCCGGAGCCAGAATCATCGGTGTCGATATTCTTTATTCGGAGCGTGACGATAGCCAGGGGCTGCGAGAGGTTCGCTCTATTATCGCAGGGATCGATAACGAAGAAAAGCTTAACGATAACGAGGGACTGCGTCGGGCCTACGAGCACCTGAAGAACGCTGAAAAAAACCTTGACAACGACGCGATTCTGGCCGCGACGATCGCCAGGAGCGGACAGGTGGTGCTTCCCCTCTATTTTGTGCTCGGAGAACCTTTCCTTGACGAGGGAGAGATCCCTCCCTATCTGAAAAGGAACTCAGCCCCCCTTGCCGGGGCTTTTCCATCGATTTCCGCTCAGGAGATTGTGCCGCCCATCGAAGAACTCGCCGACCCGTCCCGGGCACTGGGGCATATCAACGCCATCACCGACATGGACGGCACGCTGAGGAGCGAACCGCTGCTGATCAGTTACAAGAATCGATACTTTCCCAGTTTCGCCCTCCAGTTGACGACCCAGTACCTCAATCGACAGATAGATCAAATGACCGTACAGTATAACGAAGTGAGGATCGGAAACCTCTACATACCGGTGAACGCGAATAATCAGATGCTGATAAGCTTCAGCGAAGATTATCCCTCTTATTCATTTGTGGATGTTATAAACGGTAAGGTTCCTTCCGCCGCGTTCAAAAACAAGATCGCAATCATCGCCCACAGCGCCGCCGGGCTCGGAACGACTTATGTCACGCCCATAGGCACCAACGTTTCGTCCGGGGTTATCATTGCCAATGTGGTTGACAACATCATCGGCAACAACCACATTATTCGGCCCGAATGGGCCTTTATGCTTGAGCTGGGGATGATCATTTTCTTCGGCCTGTTCCTCTCCCTGGTCATTCCCAGGATGAAGGCGGGAATGAGCGCCGTCGTATCTCTGGTGTTTCTTGTCGTCTGGTGCGGTACGGTCACGTATTTCCTTGTGGTCAACGGATACTGGGTGAAGATGCTGTATCCGTCGGTTCTTCTCCTCGTCGGGTATGCCGTTATCGTATCAAAACGATATTTCTTTACCGAAAAGACGAAGGAATACATGGAAGCCGACAGTGTGGAGACGAATAAAATGCTTGGGCTATCCTTCCAGGGACAGGGGATGCTCGACATGGCCTTCGACAAGTTCAGAAAATGTCCCGTCGAGGACGAATCGGTGCGGGAACTTCTCTACAATCTCGGTCTCGACTTCGAACGGAAGCGCATGTTCAACAAGGCGGTGGCTGTTTATGAACATATCATGCAGGCGGGGGCGTTCAAGGATATCCAGGAACGAATCAAGAAACTGACCGTTGCGGGAGAAACCATGATGTTCGGACTGGGCGGCGCCCGCAAGGATGGCACCGTTCTGATGGAACATGCCGAGACAAAACCGACCCTGGGGCGATACGAAGTCGTTCGTGAGCTGGGAAGAGGGGCCATGGGAACGGTCTACCTCGGAAAAGATCCCAAGATCAACCGGGAAGTCGCCATCAAGACCATACGGTATGAGGATATCGATGAATCGCAACTGGATGAACTGAAGTCGCGTTTCTTCAGGGAAGCGGAAGCAGCCGGCAAGCTTTCACATCCCAATATCGTTACGATTTATGATGTCGGTGAGGATTATGATATCGCCTACATGGCCATGGAACTTCTCAGCGGAACTGATCTGGAGCCTTATTGCAGCAAGGACAAGCTCCTGCCCCATCCCGACGTTGTGAAAATCGTGACATCGGTGGCGCGGGCTCTTGATTACGCCCATCAGGCCGGCGTCGTCCATCGTGATATCAAGCCGGCGAACATTATGATTATCAACAGTGGCGAGGTCAAGGTGACCGATTTCGGCATTGCCCGCGTCATGGCCAGCTCAAAAACACAGACGGGTATTATACTGGGTACCCCGACATACATGTCTCCGGAACAGATTGCCGGAGGAAAGGTGGACGGCCGTTCAGACCTGTTTTCTCTCGGCGTTGTTTTCTACCAGCTTCTGTCGGGAGAGAAACCGTTCACCGGTGACAGCATAGCTACACTCATGTATAACATCACCACATCTCCCCCTCCGCCGCTTCATGATGTGGCGCCAAACGCGCCGGCCCGGTGCGCCACCATCATCGAAAAGGCCCTTGCCAAGGATAAAGAGATGAGATATCAGAGCGGGAGCGAGATGGTTCGTGATCTGGAAGAGTGTATGAGCATGTAGGAGACGACGGTGAAACTTGTTGCAGAGGGGCGGACGGATCAGGGACTTGTCAGGTTGAACAATGAGGATAATTACTGTCTCGACGCCGACGGAGGGGTTCTTGTTGTGGCCGACGGCATGGGGGGGCACGCCTCAGGAGAGGTCGCCAGCAAAATGGCCGTCGACGTCATCCAGAGGTTCCTAAGCGAAACGGTGGGTGCCGATGAACGGATAATCGGAGCTTACCGCGAAGAATATTCGAAGATAACAAATACGATCGGTTCCGCCATTCGTCTCGCCAACATGGCCATATATGAGGCTGCTCAGAAAAATCCCTCGTGGCGCGGGATGGGGACGACCCTCTCGGCGGTTGTGCTCGACAAGGGAAGGCTCAGCATCGGCCACGTCGGCGACAGCCGGGTCTACCTGGTGAGGGCGGGCGATATCATGCAGATCACCGACGACCATACCCTCGTTCGAGAGCAGGTGAAGCGGGACATGATGACACAGGAGGAAGCGGATACGTCTGAGATGAAGCATGTGTTGACGAGAGCCCTTGGGGCGGCCTCGGAGGTGATGGTCGATCTTGACGAACTGACCGTGACGGATGGAGACGCCCTTGTTCTTTGCACCGACGGACTGAGCGGCATGGTGTCGGACGATGATATCCTGTCCGTTGTCCTCTCATGTGATGATCCCGCGGCGGCGTGTGGACGCCTTATCGATATGGCGAACGGCAACGGCGGCAGGGATAACTGTACCGTCATAGTCGCCTATCTGCACAAGAGCGGCTGGTTTTCTTCGTTATTCAGTTTTTTAAAATGGTTCAGGAGGTAAGGTATGGCGAAGATTCTTCTCAAATTTAAGGATGCCGTATTGAAGGAGATTCCCCTTGAAAAAGAGGTTATCACGATCGGCAGGAAGGAAGGCAACGATGTCGTTATCGACAATATCGGAGTGTCGGGTTTCCACGCGAAGATTGTAAGAGAAGGCGACTATTATGCCGTGGAAGACATGAATAGCCTCAATGGAACCTTTGTCGACGGGAAAAAGATCTCCAAGGTCATCCTCGACAGCGGCAATGTCATACTGGTGGGAAAACACACCCTGGAATTTATCTCCGAAATGAAACAGCAGCCGGAACAGAAAACGCAGCAGATGCGGGGTATTTCCATGGACGAAACGATGGTAATAGCCCCCCTGGAACAGGAAAAGATTCTTGCATCAACGGAAAAATTGGAGGTACTGGGAGGGTTCATCGTTGTCGAAGGTTCCACTGACATGGGTGAATACGAGCTGAAAGACCGGGTCACCACCATCGGCAAGGATGACAGTGCCCTGATAAAGCTGAAAGGCTTCTTTGCTCCCAAAATCGCTGCCCTGGTGAACAGGAGGAAAGAAGGGTACTTTATCAGCCCGTCGGGGAAAAAGCCGCTGAAGATCAACGGCGAGGAGATCGACCATCGATACGATCTCAAAGATGGAGATATCGTCGAGGTAGCGGGCGTCAAGATGCAGTTCTACGTCAAGGACTGAGACTCCATGAGGAGCAACGCCTCACCAGACCTTACCTGACATGTGGTTTCAAGCCCGGTAGTGCAGGCATCCATTGCCGGGCACTTTTTTATTGAGGCATCCGGGCATTTCTTGAACAGCCTCATTGAAGCTCCCCGCAACGAGTTGCGGGGAATCTCCGATTGCCAAGGAAAAGGTTTATTTATATTCGCTCGCTAACCCCGCCGCAGGCATCGGGGAATGCGCTCGCTGTTCAATTCAATGACTTATTCGACGGCTAGTAAGAGACGGTGGACGGAAGAATCGATGGCTTTTGACCTCCGGTTATGGTAGCTTCGTCGGTAATAGCAAAGGAGGCCCCCGATGGAAGCCTTTTTTCATTATTTATCGACTCATCCGATCGCGGCGATTACTGTTGCGGTCATCATCCTGTTCATGACCTATTTGGTCATAAAGAAGCTGCTGAAGATCGCATTAATACTCGGTCTCGTTCTCATCGCCGTCAGCGGGTATTTCTATTATAAGGCACCTGAAAAATTTCCCGATAACATGAAGAGTGTCGTCGAGGAAGTGAAAGACCAATCAGAGAAGATGGCCGAACAGGGGAAAAACGTTGTCCATGCCGGCAAAGAGGTTCTGGAAAAAGGAAAGGCCCTTGCCGAGGCCGTGGGAGAAAAGGTCAAAAAGGAAGCTGAGCTCGGAACAAAAAAATGATGGTTAGAAGAGGTTAACTTCCATGGCTCGAGGCGGGCATGCCGTAACGCAGAGTTCACACCCGGTGCACTTTTCCGCGTCAAAGAGCACCTTGAATGTTTCGATATCGATATAGAGCGCGCCGGTGGGGCAAAATGCGACGCAGGCACCGCAGTGAACACACTTGTCTTCGTTCTGAATGACCCTGTCCGACAGCGGTTCGACGGTGACTCCGGTTTTCTTCAGATACTGTATGCCCCGGTCAAAATTTTCCTTCGTTCCCGACAGGTCCAGAACGAGCAGCCCCTCCCGCCGCGGGAAGATACGGGCTTTCAGGATATTGAATGAGAGATCGTAGTCCTTGACGAGGCGGTGAACAATCGGCTGGTCCACGATGTCCGCCGAATAGTGTATGATAATTTTTTTTGAAAACATTTCTTCCTGTTTCTTCTTTTTCATGGTTGCAATGCTACGGCAATAACCGGTCGGTGTCAAGCAATGAATGAGAATCCGTCATTCGCTATGGACTGAGTAGCCTCTTCCACGGCAGCGATGCAAACCGTGAATGAAGAGGATGGTCGTCATCGATAATATGGTATTCCAGATTCATAAAGACCGATTCCGCTATCTTCTTCACCGGCGCCACCGGGACAACGTCATCCGCCGCGCCGTGAAAGATAATGACCGGGAGAGAAAGCTTTCTGTCCAGGAACGGATGAAACTCTTCCAGGTTGAGTGCCGGTGCCAGGAGAATCAGCTTTCTCATTGTCGATTCATGTTCGCAGGAATAGACGGCGGCCATAAGTCCTCCATAGCTTGAACCGACGATGATAAGATCGTTCCTGCCCTTCAGCTGACCTGCAAGCTTGTCCATTCGGTCACGGAACGTTCCGGGGTAGTCGTCGACGATCATGTCGGGATAGTTCTCTTTGAAATATAAACCCTTTGTTCCCTGACTGCTGCTTTCCAGCCCGTGAATGAAAACTCTTGTGATCGGCGGCATTCGTGAACTCCTTCGTCTCCAGTTGCAACGACCCTCATTGGGTACGACGATGTTTACATACTATTCAATGAGAGAATTTGCAAGAATATCGATGACCGGTAGCAAAGAATATTGATTTGTAACAACAGGATGTGGTAGTAAGTCGACTTTTGAAAAGGAGTTTCTATGTGTACGGTCATTCCCTTCCGGGCGGTCAGGCCCGTAGAGAAATTTGCCAAGGACGTGGCGTCCTATCCATATGATATTATCGATTCTCAGGAAGCGCGGGCACTCGCGGCAGACAACCCCTGGAGTTTCCTCCATGTCGTCAAGTCGGAGATTGATCTGCCGGAGGACACCGACCTCTATGACGACAGCGTGTATGAAAAGGCAAAGCAGAATTATCGGCGGCTTTTGCGGGAGGGGATTCTCGTTCAGGATGATAAACCCTGCTTTTATATTTATTGCCAGCGGATGGGTGGCCACGAACAGTTCGGCATTGTCGGATGCGCCGCAATAAATGACTATGAGACGGGCTGCATTAAAAAACATGAGCTGACCAGGGCGGATAAGGAGATTGACCGGACGAAGCATATCGATCGAGTAAATGCCCAGACGGGGCCGGTATTTTTAACCTACCGAAAACGGCAGTCCATAGACGATATCGTCGCATCAGTGGTTGCTGGTCCTCCGGAGTATGATTTTACCGCTGATGACGGGATCTCGCATGCCGTCTGGGTCATCGCCGATGCTGACATGATCGGCTCGATCAGGAATGAATTTCAGAAAGTAGAAACCATATACATTGCTGACGGCCACCACCGGGCGGCATCGGCGGCTGAGGTGGCAAAGAAGCGCCGGTTGACGAACCCTGCCGATGAGACGGCGGAGTATAATTATGTCCTCTCCGTTATTTTTCCCCACGACCATTTGAACGTGCTCGATTATAACCGGGTGGTCCGCGACCTCAACGGCCTCAGAGTCGAGGAGTTTCTTGGACGGCTCGGAGAAGATTTCAGTATTGTTGAGGACTTCAGCGGGAAGTCTCCGGGGAAGGCTCATGGATTCGGCATGTATCTCGATGGTCGGTGGTACGGCCTTACCGCGAAAGACCATGTTGTGAGCGGGCATGACGTGATCGACGCCCTCGACGTTTCCATCCTTCAGCGTCGAATCCTGACACCCCTGCTCGGTATCAGCGACCCGAGGACGGACAACCGGATTATCTTTGTCGGCGGTATCAGGGGGATGACCGAATTGGAGAGGCTTGTCGATTCCCGCGCTTGGGCGGTGGCGTTTTCTCTCTATCCCACGACGGTGGAGGAATTAATGAACGTTGCAGACCGGTCGATGATGATGCCGCCCAAATCGACGTGGTTCGAGCCAAAACTCAGGAGCGGGCTTTTCTCGCACCTCCTGGAATAACAAGAGGCTGCCCCAAACCGCCCATCTGTCCCGAACTATCGGGATTCCCCGCAGCATTTCCCTTATGAAATCCCCTTTGCCATTGCCACGGCCTTTTGCATGACGAGGCGGGCGGAGCGAAGAGCGTATTCGTCATCAAGAACCCTGAGCATGTTCTCCCTGTCCTGCTTCTGTCCAGAAAC